>JBASTF010000001.1:0-3359 GCA_049274755.1 Rubrivivax sp.
ACTCGGGCAGGGCGACCTCGCTGCGTTCGTCCAGCGCCAGCGGCGATTCGCTGGGGCGGAACACGCCGCTGCGCTGCAGGTCGGCACGGATGATGCCGGCGATGGGCGCCGGTGCCTTGTCCTCGTCGCGGAAGGCCGCGACGGTGACGGGCACCTGGGTGCCACCGAGGCCAGCCACCTCGATGCGGAACTGCGCTGCCACGGGCCCTGCGGCCGTGGCAGCCAGCGCGGTGATGAATCGTCGGCGCGGCCACATCGGGGTGATGGACTGCAAAACGCGGTGAGAGTTCAATGTCGCGTGATTGTTCTTCGGCGCGCCGGTTGGCGTGTTGCCGATTGTAGGCACCGATAATGGGCGTCGATGCCGACCCTGCTGCAGCGCTTCCAGCGCCTGGCCCCTTACCTGCGCAACAGCCACCGTGGCCTGGTGGCGGCCGCCGTCGGCGCGCTGGCCGCCGCGGCCACCGAACCGGCGATTCCGGAGCTGATGCGCCCGTTGCTCGACCGCGGTTTCACCGGCCGTTCGCTGCCGCTGTGGCTGATTCCGGTGGCCATCGTCGGCATCTTCCTGCTGCGCGGCGTGGCCGGCTTCATCGCCCAGTACGGCCTGGCCTGGTCGGCCAACCGCGCCGTGCTGCAGCTGCGCCAGGCCATGTTCGACCGCCTGCTCTCGGCGGCGCCGGCGCTGTACGGCAGCCACACGGCCAGCCGCCTGACCAACACCGTGGTCTACGAGGTACACAATGGCACGACGCTGCTGGTCAACTCGCTGCTGACCCTGGTCAAGGACACGCTGACCCTGGCCGCCCTGCTGGCCTACCTGCTGTGGCTGAACTGGCAGCTCACGGCCTTCGTCGCGCTGCTGTTCCCGGCTGTCGCCTTCGTGATGCGGGTGCTGGGCCGGCGGCTGCACAAGCTGACGGTGGACGGCCATGCGGCCACCGACGAGCTGGCCTACGTGGTGGAAGAAAACACGCTGGCCTGGCGCATCGTGCGCCTGCACGCGGCCGAGAAGCCGCAGGCCGGGCGCTTCTTCGAACGTGCCGACCGCTTGCGGCGGCTGACGATGAAGTCCATCGTCGCGTCGGCCACGATGACGCCGCTGACGCAGACCCTCTCGGCGCTGGCGCTCAGCGCTGTCATCGCCGTGGCGCTGTGGCAGAGCGGCAGCACGGGCGGCACGGTGGGCGGTTTTGTCGCCTTCATCACCGCGATGCTGATGCTGGTGGCGCCGATCAAGCACCTGTCGGACGTGATGGCGCCCATCACACGCGGCCTGGCGGCCGTGGAACGGGCGCTGGACCTCATCGACCTGAGCCCGCGTGAACTCGGCGGCAGTCACGACGGCGGCCGCGCACGCGGCGAGATCCGCTTCGACGGCGTCGGTGTGCGCTACGGCGAAGACGGCCCGCCGGCGTTGGCCGGCGTGACGCTGCAGGTGCGGGCCGGCGAGACGGTCGCCCTGGTCGGCCCCTCGGGCGCCGGCAAGACGACGCTGGTGAACCTGCTGCCGCGTTTTGCCGAACCCAGCAGCGGCAGCATCGCGCTCGACGGCGTGCCGCTGGTGCAGTGGCAGATGGCGGCGCTGCGCCGGCAGTTTGCGCTGGTCAGCCAGGACGTGGTGCTGTTCAACGACAGCATCGCCGCCAACGTGGCGCTCGGTGCGCCCATGCCGCGCGAAGCGGTCGAAGCCGCGCTGCGTGCCGCCAACCTGTGGGACTTCGTCAGCGGCCTGCCGCAGGGCCTGGACACGCCGGTGGGCCACAACGGCAGCCAGCTGTCGGGCGGCCAGCGCCAGCGCCTGGCCATCGCGCGGGCCATCGCCAAGGACGCGCCGGTGCTGATCCTCGACGAAGCGACCTCGGCGCTGGACAGCGAGTCCGAACGCGCGGTGCAGGAAGCGCTGGAGCGGCTGATGAAAAACCGCACGACCCTGGTCATCGCACACCGGCTGAGCACGATCGAACATGCCGACCGCGTGGTGGCGCTGGACGCCGGCCGCATCGTCGAGCAAGGCAGCCATGCCGAACTGCTGGCGCAGGGCGGCCTGTACGCCAGGCTGCATGCAATGCAGTTCAGGACCTGAAGGACCAACAAGGAGACAGACGATGACGCCGATCTCGCGCTGGCCGGTGCCGGAGCTGAAGGACCTGCCCGAGGACATGCGCGGCCGCATCCTCGAGGTGCAGGAGAAGGCCGGTTTTGTGCCCAACGTGTTCCTGGCGCTGGCGCACCGCCCCGCCGAGTGGCGCGCCTTCATGGCCTACCACGACGCGCTGCTGCTGAAGGACACGGGCTCGCTGAGCAAGGGCGAGCGCGAGATGATCATCGTCGCCACCTCGGCCGCCAACCACTGCCTGTACTGCGTGGTGGCCCACGGCGCCATCCTGCGCATCTACGAGAAGAAGCCGCTGATCGCCGACCAGGTGGCCATCAACCACCACAAGGCCGAGATCCCGCCGCGCCAGCGTGCGATGCTGGACTTCGCGATGAAGGTCTGCAGCCAGTCGCACGCCGTCGACGACAGCGACTTCGAGGCGCTGCGTCCACACGGCTTCAGCGACGACGACATCTGGGACATCGCCGCGATCACCGCGTTTTTCGGGCTGTCCAACCGCATGGCCAACGTCAGCGGCATGCGGCCCAACGACGAGTTCTATCTGATGGGGCGGGTGCCGAAGAACAAACCCTGAGACAGGTCCACGAAGACCGAGGAGGAGAGAACCATGACAGCAACGATTCCGCGCGGCCTGCTGCTGGCCGCGGCAGCGGCCCTGGCCGGCTGCGCCAGCAGCCCCGGTGGCAGCGACATCACAACGGCCGAACGCACGGCGCGCATCGTGCGGACGACCCATGGCGTGCCGCACATCAGTGCTCCCGACCTGGAAAGCCTGGCCTACGGCGTGGCCTACGCCCATGCGCAGGACAACGTCTGCATGACGGCGCAGCAACTCGTCACGGTGCGTGGCCAGCGGGCACGCTGGTTCGGCAATGCCAATGCCTTGTTCGGGCTGCGTGCGCTGCCGAACGAGCAGATCGACTTCTATGTCGCGGCGCAGATGGACGACGCGGCGCTGGACCGCATCTGGGCCAGGGCCAGCGCCGATGCGCAGGCCCTGGGCCGCGGTTATGTCGCCGGCTACAACCGTTTCCTGGCCGACCAGGCCGGCAGGCTGCCCGCGGCCTGCAATGGCCAGCCCTGGGTGCAGCCGATGACCGTGGCCGAATGGCGCCGCCTGGCCGAGCTGACCAGCACGCAGGCCGGCATCGCTGCGCTGGCCGACGCGGTGCTGGCACCGCAGCCGCCGGCCGCCAAGGCCGCGACCGCACCAGTTCCAGCACCAGCACCGGCCGTGGAC
>JBASTF010000002.1:0-2421 GCA_049274755.1 Rubrivivax sp.
GTCCTGCACGCTCAGCCGCGCCGGGCTGCCCGCAGCCAGGCTGCCGCCCGACAACAGGGCGCAACACAGGAACGAGGCCGCAACGGCGGCCCTCCGGAACGTTCGGTTCATGCCTTGTCTCCTCGTGGCCTCTGGCGGGCCGGTGGTCGAACGCCGCAACTTAGCTGCGCCCGCCGCGCACGACCATGGGGAAAGCCTGGAGACGACGCAGACCTTCAGTCGCCCTTGATGCCGTTGTCCTTCACGACCTTGGCCCAGGTGTCGAGCTGGCGTTCGATGAAGAGCCTGGCGGCCTCGGGCGTGCCGGCCACGATGTCGATGCCTTGCAGCGCCAGCTTGTCGCGCACTTCTGGTTTCTTCAGGGCAGCGCTGATCTCGTCGTTCATGCGCTTGACGATCTCGGGGGCTGTCTTCGCCGGTGCGAGCACGGCCCACCAGGCAGGTGCCTCGAAGCCGGCATACCCGCTTTCGGCGATGGTCGGCACCTCGGGCAGCGTGGCGCTGCGTTTGCTGGTGGTGACGGCCAGTGCCCGCAGGCGCTTGCTGTCCAGGTGCGGCTTGGTGACGAAGACCGAGCCGATGCTCAGCGGCACATGACCGGCCACCACGTCGTTCATCAGCGGGCCGCCGCCGCGGTAGGGCACATGCACCAGTTCCAGCCCACCGCCCTTGGCCAGCAGCGTCATCGCCAGGTGGCCCAGGCTGCCGTTGCCGATGCTGCCGTAGCTGACGCCCTTGCCACCCTGCGCTGCAGCAACAACGTCGGCAAAACTCTTGTACGGTGATTCGGCCGGTGTCGCCAGCACCATCGCGCTGGTGCCGATCAGCGACACGGCGGCCAGGTCGCGGCGTGTGTCGAAGGGCAGGCTGGGAATCAGCGCCGGGTTCACGCCGTGGGTGTCGAAGACGACGGCAAAGGTGTAGCCATCGGGCGGCGACGTGGCCACGGCCGCGGTGCCGATCGAGCCCGAGGCCCCGCCCTTGTTGTCGACGACGACGGCCTGCCCCAGTTGCTGCTGCAGCGCCGGCGCGAGGATGCGCGCCACCTGGTCCACCGAACCGCCGGGCGGGAACACGGCCACCAGGCGGATCGGCTGTTTGCCCGGCCAGGCCTGGGCGGCGGCCGCGGTTGCGAAGGCCATCAGTGTGGCCGCGGCCAGCCAGCGGAGGACGGAGCTGTTCATCGCCGCAGTGTCGGTGCAGGCCGGCTGCGGCGCGTCAGGGAAACACCGGGGCCACAATCGACCCGACCCCAGGAGACACGCCGCGATGGCCCACCTGCCCTATGCCGACCTGACGCGCCCCGCCGTGCAGCCGCTGGTCGAGCGCATCGTCGCCGAACGCGGCCATGTGCTGCACCTCTACCAGATGCTGCTGCACAGCCCGCCGCTGGCCGAGGGCTGGCTGTTTTTCCTGACCCGTGTGCGCCAGCAACTGGACCTGCCGGGCGCGCTGCGTGAACTCGTCATCATGCGGGTGGCGCAGCTGAACGGCGCGCCCTACGAAGCCGACCAGCATGCGCCGATCGCGCTGCAGGAAGGCCTGACGCAGGCGCAGCTGGATGCGCTGCCCCACTGGCAGGACGCCACGGTGTACAGCGACGAACAACGCGCGGCGCTGGCCCTGTGCGACACGATGACCCGCGAGATCCAGGTGCCGCAGGCCGTGCTGGCTGCCGTGCACGCCCATCTGGGCGAACGCCGCAGCGTCGAGCTGGCGGCGACGATCGCGGCCTACAACATGGTGTCGCGTTTCCTAGAGGCGATGCACATCCACAGCGCCGACCAGCGCTAGGACTTCCTGTGCCATGCGCGCTGCCGCGCCGCGGTGTTCGGCAGCAAAGACGCGGGCGCGTTCGGCCATCGCGGTGCGCGCCGCGGCGTCGTGCAGAAGCGTCGCGGCGCGTGCGACGGCAGCATCGATGTCGGCCACACGTTCGGCGGCACCCGCCGCCAGCGCCAGTTCCGCAGCCTGTGCGAAGTTGAAGGTGTGCGGCCCCATCAGCAGTGGGCAGCCGCAGGCCGCCGCCTCGATGAGGTTCTGCCCGCCCAAGGGCGCGAAGCTGCCCCCGAGCAGCGCGATGTCGGCCAGGCCGTAGTAAAGCGCCATCTCGCGCATCGAGTCGCCCAGCCAGACATCGGCAGCCGCTGCGTCGCCGGGTGGCCGTTCGCCCCAGCTGCTGCGCCGCTGCAGCGTGAGGCCGCGTGTAGCCACGAGGCCGGCCACTTCGTCGAAACGTTGGGGATGGCGTGGCACCAGCAGCAGCAGTGGCCGCGGCGCCGGCAGGGCCGCCCAGGCGGCCAGCAGCGGTGTTTCTTCGCCTTCGCGGGTGACGGCAGCCAGCACCACCGGCCGCGCCAGCGTTTCGCGCCAGGCGCGGCCCCGCTGCAGCAGCGCCGGGTCCGGCGCCATGTCGAACTT
>JBASTF010000003.1:0-4754 GCA_049274755.1 Rubrivivax sp.
ACACATCGCCGATGCGCTGCTTCAGGCGGCCGGGCGCTGCGGAATCGTCAGCCCCCGCGCCACGGCCGGCCGCGCCACGAAGGCGGCGAGCACGCGTGCGATGTTCGGCAGCTCAGCCTGACCCACCAGCTCGCCGGCGCCGTAGAAGCCGAACAGGTTGCGCACCCAGGGCCAGATGGCGATGTCGGCCACCGTGTAGTCGGCACCCATGATCCAGTCGCGGCCTTCGAGGCGTTGTTCCAGCACCTGCAGCAGGCGCCGGCTTTCGGCGACGTAGCGGTCGCGCGGGCGCTTGTCCTCGAAGTCCTTGCCGGCGAACTTGTGGAAGAAGCCGAGCTGGCCGAACATCGGCCCGACACCGCCCATCTGGAACATCAGCCACTGCAGCGTCTCGTAGCGCGCCGCCGGGTCGGCAGGCACGAAGCGGCCGGTTTTCTCGGCCAGGTACCAGAGGATGGCGCCCGACTCGAACAAGGCCAGCGGCTGGCCGCCTGGGCCATCGGGGTCGATGATGGCCGGGATCTTGTTGTTCGGGTTCAGCGACAGGAACTCCGGCGTCAGCTGCTCGTTTTTTCCGAAGTCCACCAGGTGTGCCTCGTAGGGCAGGCCCAGTTCTTCGAGCAGGATGGAGACCTTCACGCCGTTCGGCGTGGGCAGCGAATACAGCTGCAGGCGATCGGGGTGCTGGGCGGGCCAGCGGCGGGTGATGGTGTGGTCGGGCAGTGCGGTCATCGCGCGATTGTGGTTTGCGCTAGCCTGCGGCCATGGCACTCCCTTCCCAAGCCCGCATCGTCATCGTGGGCGGTGGCATCGCCGGTTGCTCCACGGCCTACCATCTGGCACGCGCGGGCGAGCGCGACGTGCTCTTGCTGGAACAGGGCCGGCTGACCTGCGGCACCACCTGGCATGCCGCCGGCTTGGTGGGCCAGATGCGGCCCAACCGCACGATGACGGGCATGAGCAAGTACGGCATCGAGCTGTACAGCACGCTCGAGGCCGAAACCGGCCTGGCCACCGGCTGGAAGCAGTGCGGCAGCGTCAACGTCGCGAAAACCCCCGAGCGCTGGATGCTGCTGCAGAAGCAGGCGGCGCTGGCACGCAGCTTCGGTGTCGAGGTGCAGCTGATCACACCGAAGGAAGCCGGCGATCTCTACCCGCTGATGCGCACCGACGACCTGCAGGGCGCGCTGTGGATTCCCGGCGACGGCAAGGCCAATCCGGCCGACCTGACGATGTCGCTGGCCAAGGGCGCGCGCAAGCGTGGCGCGAAGCTGCTGGAAGGCATCGAGGTCACCGGTGTCATCGTCGAGGGTGGCCGTGTCGCCGGTGTGCACACCACGCAAGGCGATGTGCGCTGCGAGCTGCTGGTGAACTGCGCCGGCCAGTGGGCGCGGCAGTTCGGGCGCCTGGCCGGCGTCAACGTGCCGCTGTACCCGGCCGAACACTTCTACATCGTCACCGACCGCATCGAAGGCGTGCATCCGATGCTGCCGGTGATGCGCGACCCCGATGGTTTCATCTACTACAAGGAAGAGGTCGGCGGCCTGCTGATGGGGGGCTTCGAGCCGGTGGCCAAACCCTGGCGCCGCGACCCGATTCCGAACGACTTCCAGTTCCAGCTGCTGGACGAAGACTGGGAGCAGTTCGAGCCGCTGATGCACAACGCCATCCACCGCACACCCTGCCTGGCAACGGCGCCGGTGAAGATGCTGCTGAACGGCCCCGAGAGCTTCACGCCCGACGGCAACTTCATCCTCGGTGAAGCGCCGGAACTGCCGGGCTACTTCGTCTGCGCCGGCTTCAACTCGGCCGGCATCGCCAACAGCGGCGGCGCTGGCCGGCTGATGGCCGAGTGGCTGCTGGCCGGTGTGGCGCCCATGGACTTGTGGGACGTGGACATCCGCCGCTTCGGTGGCTTCATGGCCAACCGCTCGGCGCTGGCCGAACGCACCGGCGAAACCCTGGGCCTGCACTACGCGATGCGCTGGCCGCGCCAGGAACTGCGCAGTGCACGCCCGCTGCGCACCAGCCCGCTGTACGACAGGCTGGCCGCGCGTGGTGCCGAGTTCGGTGCCAAGTTCGGTTGGGAACGTGCGAACTACTTCCGTGTGCCGGCCGATGCGCCCACACCGCCCCATGGCCTGGGCCGGCCGGGCTGGCTGGACTGGGTCATGGCCGAACAGCGTGCCACCCGCGAAGCCGTGGCGCTGTACGACCAGAGTTCGTTCGCCAAGTTGCTGCTGCAAGGCCGCGACGCGCTGGCCCTGTTGCAGCGGCTGTGCGCCAACGACGTGGACGTGGCGCCGGACCGCATGGTCTACACGCCGATGCTGAACCCCCGCGGCGGCTTCGAAAGCGACTGCACGGTGCTGCGGCTGGGTGCCGAACGGTTCCTCGTCATCACCGGCTCGGCCCAGGCCACACGCGACGCCGACTGGATCACACGCCACATCGAACCCGGCGCGCAGGTGGTGCTCACCGACGTCAGCGCGCTGTGGAGCGTGTTGTCGCTGATGGGGCCGAAGGCCGCGGAGCTGCTGGCCCGTGTCAGCCCCGATGCCTTGCCGGCCAGGCTGTCGGGCAGCTGCGAGATCGATCTCGGCCATGCCCGTGTGCGCGCGGCACGGATGAGCTATGTCGGTGGCCCCGGCTACGAGCTCCACGTGCCGGTGGAGATGGCACGCCATGTCGACGGCGTGCTGCGCGCCGCCGGTGCCGACCTGGGGCTGCGCGACGCCGGCTACTACGCGCTGGACGCCTTGCGCATCGAGGCCAGGCGCCGTGCCTGGGGTGCGGAGCTGGGGCCCGACGAAACGCCGTTGGAAGCCGGGCTCTGGGTGGGCGTGCAACTGGACAAGGCCACCCCCTTCATCGGCCAGCAGGCGCTGCGGGAACGCCGCGGCCAGGTGCCGGCGAAGCGGCTGCTGCGTTTTGTCTTCGAGGACGCGGCGGACTATGCCTGGGGCGGCGAAGCCATCGCCGTCGATGGCCAGGCCGCGGGTGAACTCAGCTCGGCCGGCTGGGGCTATGCCGCGGGGCGCTGCGTGGCCCTGGGTTATCTGCGTGGCGCGGCGGCGGCAGTGCGGCATGATGGCACGCCCGTGGCCATCGACCTCTGGGGCCGCGCGGTCGCGGCGCGGGCCTACGAAGCCTGAGACGGCAACAACAACGAGAGCAGGAGACAGCTTGAAGGATCCCAAGACCTTGCGCAGCGCGCGCTGGTTTGCACCCGACGACCTGCGCAGCTTCGGCCACCGCTCGCGTGCGATGCAGCTGGGCTACGGCCCGGCCGACTGGGAAGGCCGGCCCGTCATCGCCATCGTCAACACCTGGTCCGACCTGAACCAGTGCCACATGCACTTCAAGCAGCGTGTCGACGACGTGAAGCGCGGCGTGCTGCAGGCCGGCGGTTTTCCGGTGGAGCTGCCGGCCATCAGCCTCAGCGAAGCCTTCGTCAAGCCGACGACGATGCTGTACCGCAACTTCCTGGCGATGGAGACCGAGGAACTGCTGCGCAGCCACCCGGTGGACGGCGCCGTGCTGATGGGCGGCTGCGACAAGACCACACCCGGCCTGCTGATGGGCGCCTTCAGCGCCGGCCTGCCCTGCATCTACCTGCCGGCCGGGCCGATGCTGCGTGGCAACTGGAAGGGCAAGGTGCTGGGCTCGGGCAGCGACGGCTGGAAGTACTGGGACGAGCGCCGCGCCGGCCGTTTGTCGGCCGAAGAATGGCAGGAGGTGGAGGCCGGCATCGCGCGCAGCCACGGCACCTGCATGACCATGGGCACGGCGGCGACGATGATGGGCATTGCCGAAGCCATCGGCATGACGCTGCCCGGCGCCTCCAGCATCCCGGCGCCCGACGCCAACCATGTGCGCATGGCCGCCGAGTGCGGGCGCCGCGCCGTGCAGATGGTGTGGGACGCAGCCACGCCGCAGCGCCTGCTCAGCCGCGCCAGCTTCGACAACGGCATCGCGGTGGCCATGGCCATGGGCTGCAGCACCAACGCCATCATCCACCTGGTGGCGATGTCGCGCCGCGCCGGCCATCCGGTGACGCTGGACGACTTCGACAAGGCCAGCCGCCATGTGCCGGTGATCGCCAACATCCGGCCCAGCGGCGACGCCTACCTGATGGAAGACTTCTATTACGCCGGTGGCCTGCCGGCGATGATGAACCGCATGCGCGACAAGCTGGCGCTGCAGGCGATGACGGTCAACGGCCAGACGCTGGGCGAGAACATCGCCGGTGCCGAGGTCTACAACGACGACGTCATCCGCCCGCTGGACAACCCGCTGTATGCCGAAGGTGCACTGGCCGTGCTGCGCGGCAACCTGGCGCCCGACGGCGTGGTCATCAAGCCCAGCGCCTGCGCGCCGCAGCTGCTGCAGCACACCGGCCCGGCCCTGGTGTTCGACGACTATCCATCGATGAAACAGGCCGTCGAGGACCCCGATCTAGCTGTCACACCCGGCCACATCCTGGTGCTGCGCAACGCCGGCCCGCTGGGTGGGCCCGGCATGCCGGAGTGGGGCATGCTCCCCATTCCGACCAAGCTGCTGAAGCAGGGCGTGAAAGACATGCTGCGCCTGTCGGACGCGCGCATGAGCGGCACCAGCTACGGCGCCTGCATGCTGCACTGTGCGCCGGAATCCTATGTCGGCGGGCCGCTGGCGCTGCTGAAGACCGGCGACCTGATCACGGTGGACGTGCCGGCGCGGCGCATCCACCTGAACGTCGACGACGCCGAGCT
>JBASTF010000004.1:0-1720 GCA_049274755.1 Rubrivivax sp.
CCTTGGGGCGGCCCGGCGGCCGGCCGACCTACTGCACGAAACCCATCGGCCCGCGTTTGCCGTGGGCGTCCGGCAGGTCGGCCAGCTCGACGGCCGAACGGCCCGCCAACCTGGCGTTGCCGAAGGCCGTCATCCAGGTGCGGCGCATCTCGCGCGGCGCCATCGCGGCAAAACGGTCGAGCACGGCGTCCACGGGCTGCTCGTCGAAACGGCGGCCCCAGTCGTGTTTGTCGCGCAGCTGTTTGTACAGGCGCAGCGCGATCGAACGCGCGGCCTCGAAGTCGGGTTCCCGCACCTCGAACACGTTCATGCGGTTCAGGATGGGTTCCGGAATGCCGCGTTCGTCGTTGGCCGTGGCCACCCAGATCACCTGGCTGGCGTCGATCGGTACTTCGGCGAACTCGTCGGTGAAGGTGCCGGCGGTGTCGTGCTCCAGCAGGCTGTACAAGGCGCCCAGCGGGTCGTAGGCATGTTCGCCGTGGGCCTTGTCGATCTCGTCGACCACCATCACCGGGTTGGCGTACTGGCCGTCGACCAGGGTTTCGAAGACCTTGCCGGGGCGTGCGCCCTTCCACTGGCTGGACGCGCCGCTGAGCACCCAGCCGGCGGTCAGCGAGCTCATCGAGACAAACCCCAGGCCGGTGCCCAGCAGCTCGGCGATCTCGCGCGCGAAGTGGGTCTTGCCGATGCCGGGCGGGCCCAGCAGCAGCATCGGTGTGATCTCCAGCGCGTCGCGGCTGTCCTGGCACAGCGCCAGCTGGCGCTTCAGGTCGTCCAGCACCTCGGTGAAGTTCGGCAGCTCGTCGTACAGGCGCTCCATCGCCGGCAGCCCCGAGGGCTTCACCTGGAAGCGGTCTGCACCTTTTTCGATCATGCGTTCGTAGGTGCTGCGCAGCGTTTCGTGTTCCTTCGGCGCCAGCCGCGTCAGGCGTTTTTCCACCTCGTGCAGCCGGTACAGGCTGCGCATGCGGGCGATGGGGATGCGGCCGGGCCCGGCCGCAGCCATGGGAACCAGATCGTGCGACGTCGACGACATGCAGACCTCCAGACAACACAACGCTGAAGCCATTCAAGCACAGCCGGCAGGCCGACAAGCCCCGATCTGCCGGGGTTTTCACGGCCTGACGACAAAACGGCTTCAGCAAGTTGTGGGCCGACCGATACGTTTGAAACAACCCCGTCGCTTCTCTGACGCATCCGTGAAACCTGCGGCAGCGACAGTGAACGGGTGGCCAGGCGCACTGCGCCCAACGACGGAGACGGACATGTACCACCCGCTGCTGCTGCAACCCGAAGTCCTGCGCGACCTGCCGGCGCTGCTGGAAGACCGCCGGCCGAAGTTCTGCGAAACGGCCGCTGCCCCCTGCTACCGCAGCGAGGCCTTTGCCGAAGACCTGCCGGTCGAGGTGGCGCTGCCGGTCGAGCCCTCGCGCCGCCTGCAGCACGCGCTGCTGACGCTGGGGCCGCTGGTCCTGGTCCTGGTGCTGGCCAGCGCCGGCATGGCCGTGTTTGCCTGACATCCGGGCTGAAACAAACGAAACACGGCCGGCTGCAGGGGAAGCGGCACTGAAACGCCGGGCGCGCAACATGCGCCCACTTGATTAGCGACCAACCTCAGCCACACGAATGACGTGAGCCGGGGTCGGGGTTGAGAGGCAGGCGGCGCGAAGCAAGCTGGGCAGGATGGAGCGCAGATTGAATCGACGGTTGAACCGGTATT
>JBASTF010000005.1:0-4682 GCA_049274755.1 Rubrivivax sp.
TACTTCGACAGTGCCACCGCCGTGAATGCGGACCTCTCGCGTCCGATCGTCTTCGACGAGGCGCCGACGCTTCCCGCGAACGCCGCACTCGAAGAATACCAGTCGATGGAAGGGCTTTCGGGCTCGAGGTTCAACGACGTGCTGGGCGGCTCCAACATCGTCGCGGCGGACCGCTTGCCGGTCGCGCAGGGCGGCGATGGCGCCGAGGGATATCGCGGCAGCCAGCTCACCAAGGAGAGCATCGCTCTTATTGCGGGTCTCCAGCAGGTGCTCGGCCTGACCAATGCGCAGGTCGCGGCTCTTGCCGCGGGTGCGGTCGTATTCGACGCCGGCGACATCATCCTCGGCGGCGACGGCAGCGACAGGATCCAGGGCAACGCCGGCGACGACATCATCGACGGCGACAAGTATCTCTCGGTGTCGATCGGTGTGTACGAAAACACGCCGGCTGGCCTCGGGACAGGTCCGCTAATCGCGACCTACCAGAGCATGACCGAACTCTCCTCGCTGATGTTCAACGGCACCTACAATCCGGGGCAATTGAAGATCATCCGTGAGATCCTGACCGATACGACGGCCGGTGATACCGACGTAGCTGTGTTCCAGGGCAATCGCGGTGAGTACGCTTTCTCCGCGACGGCCGACGGCCAGGTGATCGTCACGCACGCGGTCGAGGACTCGCTTGATGGGTCGGATCGTCTGCGCGGCATCGAGCAGGCACAGTTCCTCGACGGTGGGGCGCTCAATATCCGTGTCGGCACTGCCGGGAACGATGTGATCAACGGCACCGCGCAGGACGATCTCCTCCTGGGCCTGGGTGGTAACGACATCCTCAACGGTGGCGACGGCAACGACATCCTTGTTGGCGGCCCCAACGGTCCGGCAACGAGCGGGCAGTATGCCGACAACTTCAACAACCAGGGCCTCGGCAACTCGACCGGGACCACGAACTGGGGTCCGGACTGGGTCGAACTGAATGACATCGCCGGTGCAAACGGCGGTGTTGCGAACGGCCAGATCCGCATCGACGACGCCAACAACAATACCCTGCGCGTCATCGGTGGTGCCACAAGCGACGGTGCGCAGATCACCCGAGTGGTGGACCTGTCCGCCGCCAATACGGCAACCATCACCTTTACCTCGAACGCTGATGGTCTTGACGGCACATACAACACGGCGACACAGACCGGCACAGGCGAGTATGTCCAGGTGCAGTTCGCCGCCGACGGCGTGAACTTCGTCACCCTGGATGGTTACACCGGTGACGGTGGCAACGTCGACCGGTCCTACACAGTCAACGGGCCGTTCTCGGCGACTGCCGCGATCCGCTTCGTCAGCTCGGCGATCAACCTGACGACCGAAGGTCTGTCGATCGACAACCTGGCGATCGCGTTCTCCGCGGTCGAGACGCTCAACGGCGGCAATGGCGACGACACCTATTCGTTCACGTTCGGCGATGGCAACGACATCATCAACGAAGGGGCGAACGGTGGTGCAGCCGATCGCATCTCGATCCTCTCGAACGTGATCGATCTCGTGTCCGGCTTGCCGGTGATCGGCAGCCTGAACGCGGCCGACACCAACGGCGGCACGCAGAACGGCAACCTGGTGATCAGCTATGAAGGTCAGCAGGTCACCGTGAACGGGCACTTCAGCGGGACGAACGCCCAGACGGGCGTGGAGCTGATCAACTTCAACGGTGCCACGTTCAATGGCTACCTGCTTGAAGGTGACTACTTCATCAACCGCTCCGATCCTGGTAACCGTGACGACGGTGGCGTCAATCTGGCGACCAACGCCACCACGAACGCGCGCAACAATTTCGTAGCGGGTGAAGACGGCACGAACGATGAGATCATCGGCGGCGCGCTGAACGATCTCATCTTCGGCGGCACGGGTGACAACAACCTGGCCGGCGGCGATGGCGACGACCTGCTCGTCGGCGGCTCCGGCAACGGCGACAACGACCTGCTCGACGGTGGGCTCGGTGCCGATACCATGGTTGGCCTCAACGGCAACGATACCTACGTGGTCGACGATGCCGCCGACGTGATCGTCGAAGCGGCCGGCGCGAACACCGGTACGGACACGGTCAACACCGAGCTTGCGGCGCTCTCGATCGAGACGTACGCGAACGTCGAGAATCTGACCTACACCGGAATCGACGCCGATCAGTTCGTCGGTACGGGCAATGCGCTCAACAACACGATCACCGGTGGCGATCTCAACGACACGCTGAGTGGCCTCGGTGGTAATGACACCCTGGTCGGTGGTCTGGGTGCGGATGCCATGACCGGCGGCGACGGCGACGACGTCTACGTCGTCGACGACGCCGGCGATACGGTGACGGAGGCCGCGCTTGCAACCAGCGGTACGGACAGGGTCGAAGCTTCGATCTCCTACGTCCTGGGCGCCAATGTCGAGAATCTCGACCTTAACGACGGCGCGGTCGATGGCACCGGTAACGCCCTCGCCAACGTCATCAACGGCAACGACGTCGCCAATCTGCTCCTCGGCGGCGGTGGAGCCGACAACATCAATGGCGGCGATGGCGCCGACATTATCGACGGCGGTGAAGGAGACGACATCCTGAATGGCGGTGCGGGCGGCGACGCCGACACCATCATCGGCGGGGCCGGCAACGACACGATCGATGTCGGCAACGGCAACGACGTGCTGGTCTACAATGCGAGCGGGTTCGGCGCCGACATCGTCACCAACTTCGACGCCGCTGGCGGCACGCCAGCCACGCAGGATCTGATCAACCTCAGCGCGTTGGGGGTCACGGCCGCCAACTTTGCCACTCGGGTCATCATCCAGGACATCGAGGATGGGGCCACGGACGACACGTTGATCACGGTCAACGATGCCGTTGGGAATGCGCTGGGCACGATCCGGATCGAGGAGTTGGAGTTCACCAACATCACCGCCACGGACTTCGTCCTGTCCACCGCGGGTAACGTGATCAACGGTGGCGTGGCTGGCCAGACCCACAATGGCACGGCCGGCAACGACACGATCAATGCACTGGGTGGTAACGACACGGTCAACGCCGGCGACGGCAACGATACGGTCGTGGGCGGCACGGGCAACGATACGGTCAACGGCGATGCGGGCGACGACACCTTCGTGTGGAGCGCCAATAACGCCGTGGCCAACTCGCTGACGAACTCCGACGGTCGCGACATCGTCAATGGCGGCACGGAAGGGGCTGCCGGCGACACCTTCGTGATCAACGGCAACGCGGCGGTCGCCGAGACCTACCGCATCTATACGCGGGCAGCCTGGGATGCACTTGCCGGCAACAACGGCAATAGCCTCAATGCGGCCACGGAGATCGTCATCACGCGCGGGCCGAACACCGACTTCGCAAACTCGGTGATCGCCGAACTGCGCGAGGTCGAGGAGATCCGCATCAACAGCGTCGACCCCAACGCGCCTGGAGGCACGGCTGGAGGCGATACCTTCCAGGTCATCGGCGACTTCTCCGGAACCAGCCTGCGGCTCAACACGATCACCATCGACGGCAATGCCGGCGACGACACGATCGACATCTCGTCGCTCGGTTCGGCGCACCGCATCGTCTTCAAGTCCAATGGCGGCAACGACACCATCATCGGTGCGCTGCGCGCAGAGGACGTGATCGAGATGACCGACGGCGCGGATCTCTCGACCTATGCCCTTACCGACAATGGGAACGGCACCAAGACCTTCTCGAACGGGACCCATTCGGTCACCTTCACGGGCGTGGTGCCGCCGCAGTTCATCTCGGACGGGCCCGACGAAGAGCCGGTGGACGAGGAGCCGACCGACGGCGAAGCGCCTTCGGGTGCGGTCAAGAACGGTACTGCCGGGGACGACGTCCTCGTCGGGACGGACGGCGCCGACGACATCGTCGGTAAGGCCGGAGATGACGTTGCCATCGGCGGTGCGGGGGCCGACGTCATCGTGGCTGGCGAAGGTGCGGATCTCGTCCGCGGCGGCGAGGGCCGGGACGTGATCTTCGCCGGTGCCGGCGACGACCAGGCCTTCGGTGGCGAGCATGCGGACGTGATCTACGGCGATGCCGGGGCCGACCGACTGTTCGGCGATGGCGGCGCCGACATGATCGTGGCCGGTGCCGGCGACGACACCGTGTTCGGCGGGGCGGGCGACGACCTGATCGTGGCCGAGATCGGCGACGGCAACGACGTCTACTTCGGCGACGACAGCGACGGCGGCACGGGCGGCGATACGCTCGACGTCTCCGCAGCGACCGTGGCCGTCACCGTCAACCTCGGAACCGGTCCGAACAGCAAGGGCAGCGTGTCGAGCAGCCAGACCGGCAACGACACGATCTGGAGTATCGAGAACGTCAACACCGGCTCTGGCAATGACACCATCATCGCCAGCAATTCTTCCAACGTCATGAATGGTGGAGCTGGGAACGATACCTTCAAGTTCCAGTCGGTGACGGCGGCGGATGGCGACACCATCCTGTTCTTCGAGCCAGGCGACCGGGTCGATCTGTCCGGCATCGATGCCAACATCGGGGCTGGCGGCGACCAGGCCTTCACCTTGGTGAACAACGGACAGTTGACCGCAGCAGGCCAGTTGGCCGTGACCTACGAAACACGGGCCGACGGGGAGTTCACCATACTTCAAGGCAATATCGATGGCGACACGGCCGCGGACTTCAAGAT
>JBASTF010000006.1:0-2238 GCA_049274755.1 Rubrivivax sp.
GCGCCGGGCTGCCCGAATGCGCCAGCAGCTGCAGCGCCTGGTCCAGGCGCAGCGGGTGGGGGGGCATCGGGGCACGGTCCATGACGTCGGGCCAGTCTAGCAGCCGGCATGCCTGGCGCCGCTCAGAACTGCCCCCGGAACAGCCGCCATCTCCGGGTCTTGTGGCATCCGCGCCAACACGACACTGCTGCCATGAACGCCGTCGTTGCCCCGCTCATCACCCCCTCGGACCAGGAATTCACGCTGTCGGCGGCCGACTTCGACCGCATCCGCCAGCTGATCTACCAGCGCGCCGGCATCAGCCTGCACGCAGGCAAGCAGGCCATGGTCTACAGCCGGCTGTCGCGCCGCCTGCGCGAAACCGGCCAGCGCAGCTTCGGCGACTACCTGCAGGCGCTGGAACGTGGCGGCTCCGACGCCGAGTGGCAGGAGTTCGTGAACTGCCTCACGACCAACCTGACGGCCTTCTTCCGCGAAGACCACCACTTCCACGCCCTGGTCGAAGACCTGCGCGCACGGGCGACCAAGCCCATCCGCATCTGGTGCAACGCCGCGTCCACCGGCGAAGAGCCGTATTCGCTGGCGATGACGGTGGTGGAGACGCTGGGCAGCACGGCCCAGGCCCGCCTGGTCTGCAGCGACATCGACACCAAGGTGCTGGCGACCGCCCAGCGTGGTGTCTACCCGGCCGATTCGCGCGGGCTCAGCACCGAACGCCTGCGCAAGCACTTCATGCGCGGCACGGCGGCAAATGCCGGTTTCATCCGCGCCAAGCCGGAACTGTCACGTCTGATCGAGTTCAAGCCTTTCAACCTGATGAACACGAGCTGGAGCGCACTGGGCGAACCCTTCGACATCGTGTTCTGCCGCAACGTGATGATCTACTTCGACAACCCGACGCAGCGCAAGGTGCTGGAGCGCACCCATGCCGCGATGAAGCCGGGTGGTCTGCTGTACGTCGGCCACTCGGAGAACTTCACCGAGTCGCGCGACCTGTTCCGCCTGCGTGGCAAGACGATCTACGAACGTGTCTGAGCCCGGCGCCGCCGCTCAAGTCTGATCGCCCGGCCGCCGATATCGAGACATGCAAGCCGCTGTCGCCTCGCCCCTGTCCGCTGCACGCCCGTCGCTGGGTGGGTCGCCCCGGCTGGAACGTCTGAAAGCCGCACCGCGCCGTTCCGGCGAGGCCTCGTTCTTCTTCTACGACGCCCACTTCAAGAACGAAGCGGTGAAGGTGCTGCCCGGCGAGTTTTTCGTGCATGACGAGGACATCCTCATCATGACGACGCTGGGCTCGTGCATCGCCGCCTGCCTGTGGGACCGCGAGAAGAAGCTCGGCGGCATGAACCACTTCATGCTGCCCGACGGCGGCGGCGCCGCCGAAAGCGGCCGCTACGGTTCGTTCGCGATGGAATTGCTGATCAACGAGATGATCAAGCGCGGCGCCACACGCTCGACGATGGAGGCCAAGGTCTTCGGCGGCGGCGCCGTCATCAGCGGCATGAACAGCATCAACGTCGGCGAACGCAACACCAGCTTCGTGATGGACTACCTGCGCACCGAGCGCATCACGGTGGTCAGCAAGGACGTGCTGGACATCTATCCGCGCAAGGTCTGTTTCCTGCCGCACAGCGGCAAGGCGATGGTGAAAAAGCTGGCTTCGGCGAACAACGAGGCCTTGATCGCGCAGGAACGCGCCGCGGCCACCAAGGCCGTGCCCGCGAACAGCGGCGGCGGCAGCGTCGACCTGTTCTGAGGAGTGGTACCGTGAGCAAGACAACGGTCGTCGTCGTCGACGATTCCGCCCTGGTGCGTGGCCTGCTGGCCGAGATCATCAACCGCCAGCCCGACATGGTGTGCATCGGCGCCGCGGCCGACCCGCTGGCCGCGCGCGAGATGATCCGCAGCCTGAACCCGGACGTCATCACGCTGGACGTCGAAATGCCGCGCATGGACGGCATCGACTTCCTGAGCCGGCTGATGCGGCTGCGGCCGATGCCGGTGGTGATGGTGTCGACGCTGACCGAACGTGGTGCCGACGTGACGCTGCGCGCGCTGGAACTCGGCGCGGTGGACTTCGTCGCCAAGCCCAAGATCGGCATTGCCGACGGCCTGCGCCAGCTCGGCGAAGACATCACCGACAAGGTACGCACCGCCGCCAAGGCCCATGTGAAGCGCCTGGCCGCGGCGCCTGCAGCCGGCACGCCGGCCGCGGCCGGTGCCAAGCCCGCCACGGTC
>JBASTF010000007.1:0-7567 GCA_049274755.1 Rubrivivax sp.
CTTTCGAACACACGCACCCGCGCAGCCTTGCGCGCCAGGTTGTGGCGCAGGACGGCGACCAGGCTGCCGACGAGGCTGGACCGCATCACCGCCAGCGGCGCGGCAATGGGGTTCAGCACGCGGATCGGGTCGGCATTGCCGGCGAGCTCGGTTTCCCAGCGCGCTTCGACAAAGCTGAAGTTGATCGTTTCCTGGTAGTCCAGCCCGGCCAGGGCCCGCTGCAGCGCACTGGTGCTGCGCCGCGCCTCGGGGCGCACACGGGCCGTCACGGGCGCGACCGGCGGTGTGTTGGGCAGCTTGTCGTAGCCGATGACACGCACCACTTCTTCGATCAGGTCTTCTTCGATGCGCAGGTCGAAGCGCCAGCTCGGCGGTGTCACCGTCAGCGTGCCGTCGCCTTCGCTGCAGGCCATTCCCAGGCGGCGGAACACCTCGCTGCACTGCGCCTGCGTCACCGGCAAGCCGATGACCTTGGCTGCACGGGCCACACGCAGCGTCACCGGCTGCAGCTCGGGCAGCGCCAGCACCTGGTCGTCCATCGGCCCGGCGTCGCCGCCGCAGATGTCGACGATCAGCTGCGTGATGCGCTCGATGTGCTCGACGGTGCCGGCCGGGTCCACACCACGCTCGAAGCGGTGGCCGGCGTCGGTGCTGAAGTTGAAGCGGCGTGAACGGCCGGCCACTGCTTCGGGCCACCAGAATGCGGCTTCGACATAGACATTTTTCGTGGCGTCGCTGACGGCCGTGGCGTCGCCGCCCATGATGCCGGCCAGCGACTCCACCGCCTGGGCATCGGCGATGACGCCGACCTCGGCATCGAGTTCGATCGTGTTGCCGTTCAGCAGCTTCAGCGTCTCGCCCTTTGCGCCCCAGCGCACGACCAGCTTGTCGTGGATCTTGTCGAGATCGAAGATGTGCGACGGCCGGCCGAACTCGAACATCACGTAATTCGAGATGTCGACCAGGGCCGTGACGCTGCGCTGGCCGCAGCGCGCCAGGCGGTCGACCATCCACTGCGGCGTTTTTGCCGTGGTGTCGACGCCGCGCAGCACACGGCCGGAGAAGCGGCCGCACAAGTCCTTGGCCTGCACCTCGACCGGCAGGCGCTGGTCGTGTTTCGGCACCACCGGCGGGAAAGCCGGGGTCTTCAGCGGCGTGCCGGTCAGCGCCGAGACTTCACGCGCGATGCCGTGGACCGACAGGCCGTGGCCGAGGTTGGGCGTGAGCTTCAGCGTGAAGACATGGTCGTCGAGTTGCAGGTGCTGGCGGATGTCCTGGCCCACCGGCGCGTCGGCCGCCAGTTCGAGCAGGCCGCCGTGGTCGTCGGCGATCTTCAGTTCACGCGCCGAACACAGCATGCCCTGGCTGTCGACGCCACGCAGCTTGCCGACGCCGATCTTGAAGGCCTTGCCGTCGTTGCCCGGCGGCAGTTCGGCGCCGACGATGGCCAGCGGCGCCTTCAGCCCGGCACGCGCGTTCGGCGCACCGCAGACGATCTGCAGCGGCTCGGCGCCGCCGGTGTTCACCTTGCAGACACGCAGGCGGTCGGCCTGCGGGTGCGGCAGGGCTTCGAGGATCTCGGCGACGACAACACCGCTGAACGGCGGCGCCACCGGGCGCAGCTCTTCGACCTCCATGCCGGACATGGTCAGCAGCTCGGCCAGTGCTTGGGTGGACAGCGGGGGGTTGCAGAACTCGCGCAACCACGACTCGGGGAATTGCATGTGGCGCTCGGCTTCTCTTTACTTGAATTGCGACAGGAAACGCAGGTCGTTCTCGAAGAACAGGCGCAGATCGTTGACACCGTAGCGCAGCATGGCCAGACGGTCCGGCCCCATGCCGAAGGCGAAGCCGATGTAGCGCTCGGGGTCGATGCCGAAGTTGCGCACGACATTGGGGTGCACCTGGCCCGAGCCGGCCACTTCCAGCCACCTGCCGGCCAGCGGGCCGCTGCGGAAGGCGATGTCGATCTCGGCACTCGGCTCGGTGAACGGGAAAAACGACGGCCGGAAACGCACGTCGAAGTCGTCGGTCTCGAAGAACTGGCGCACGAACTCGGAGAACACGAACTTCAGGTCCTTGAAGCTGATGTTCTCGCCGATCCACAGGCCTTCGCACTGGTGGAACATCGGCGAATGGGTGGCGTCGCTGTCCACCCGGTAGGTGCGGCCGGGAGCGACGACGCGGATCTCGGGCATCACCGGCTGGCCGCGGTACTTCTCGGCATGGGCACGGGCGTAGCGCACCTGCATCGGGCTGGTGTGCGGGCGCAGGTTCAGCCAGCGGCCTTCGCTGTCCTTCAGGTCGACGTAGAAGGTGTCCTGCATCGAACGCGCCGGGTGGTTCTCCGGGTTGTTCAGCGCCGTGAAGCTCATCCAGTCGGTTTCGATCTCGGGGCCTTGTGCCACGTCGAAGCCCATCGAGCCGAAGATGGCCTCGATGCGCTCGATCGTGCGGCTCACCGGGTGCATGCCGCCGGTACTCCGCCCACGGCCGGGCAGCGTGACGTCCAGTGCCTCGGCCTGCAGCTGCGCGGCAAGTTCGGCATCGGCCAGGGCTTCGCGCGCCGCGTTCAGCGCCGCTTCGATGCGGGCCTTGGCCTGGTTGATCTCGGCGCCGCGCGCCTTCTTCTCTTCCACCGGCAAGGCACCCAGCGCCTTCAGCAGTTCGGTGACGCGGCCGCTCTTGCCGAGGTAACGCGCCTTGGCGTTCTCCAGTTCGGCCGGGTTGGGCGCGGCGCTGAAATCGGCCTGCGCACCCTGCACCAGGGCTTCGAGATCGTTCATGGTGTCATCGGAAAAACAAAAAAGGTCGCCCCGCGAGGTGACGACCTTCGAATGCTTGGGAAGAGCGCCGGACGGTGAATCCGGCACTCTGTCGATCAAGCCAGCTGGGCCTTCACCTTCGCAACGATGCTGCCAAAGGCAGCCGGGTCGTTGACGGCCATGTCGGCAAGGACCTTGCGGTCGATGTCGATGTTGGCCTTCTTCAGGCCGGCCATGAACTTGCTGTAGGTGACACCGAGCTCACGGCTCGCGGCATTGATGCGCGCGATCCAGAGCTGGCGGAACACCCGCTTGCGTGTCCGACGGTCACGGTAGGCGTACTGGCCCGCCTTCATCACCGCCTGTTTGGCGATGCGGAAGACGTTCTTGCGACGGCCCCGGAAACCCTTGGCCAGGGCCAGGATCTTCTTGTGGCGGGCGTGGGCGGTGACACCGCGTTTGACGCGAGGCATGTGCGGCTCCTCCCTTACAGACCGGCGAAGGGCAGCATCGCAGCGATGTGGCCCATGTTGGTCTCGTGCACGTTCACCGCACCGCGCAGTTGGCGCTTGCGGGTCGTGCTCTTCTTCGTGAGGATGTGGCGCTTGAACGCCTGACCGCGCTTGACGGTCCCACCCGGACGCACGCGGAACCGCTTCTTGGCGCCGCTCTTGGTCTTCATCTTGGGCATGTGACTGCTCCTTCTTGGTTTGCTGCTGCAGGCGGCCCCGGTTCCGGTGCGCTTGCTGGCCTGCAGCCGCTTCTTTTCACCGCTGCGGCCGACCAGACCGCAGCAGCGAAATCCTTCAAAAACGCCTTACTTCCGCCTCGGCGCCAGCACCATGATCATCTGCCGGCCTTCGAGCTTGGGCATGTGCTCGACCACCGCCACATCGGCCAGTTCCTCGCGGATGCGTTCCAGCATGCGCATGCCGATGTCCTGGTGGGTGATCTCGCGGCCGCGGAACCGAAGGGTCACCTTGCCCTTGTCGCCATCTTCGGCGATGAAGCGGCGCAGGTTGCGCATCTTGATGTTGTAGTCGCCGTCGTCGGTGCCGGGGCGGAACTTGACTTCCTTGACCTCGATCACCTTCTGCTTCGACTTGGCCTCCGCGGCCTTCTTCTGCTCCTGGTACTTGAACTTGCCGTAGTCCATCAACCGGCACACCGGCGGGTCCGCCGTGGCTGCGATCTCGACGAGATCGACGTCCAGCTCGCCGGCCATGCGCAAGGCCTCGATCGTCGGGACGATGCCCAGGGGTTCGTTTTCCACCCCGTTCAGGCGCACCGACGGCGCCATGATTTCCCGATTCAACCTGTGCTTGCGCTCCGCATTCGGCGTGCGGCGGTCCATGAAAGTAGCGATGTGTTGACTCCTTGCGCGACCCGAAGGCGAAACGGGCCACCCATCCAATGGTCGGGCGTTGGCGGGACGAACTCAGGCCTTGGTGGCGATGTCGCTGGCGAGCTTCGCTTGGAAGTCTGCAAGGGGCATCACGCCGAGATCCTGGTTGCCCCGAGCGCGCACGGCAACGGCCCCGTTCGCCTTCTCCTTGTCGCCAACGACAAGGATGTACGGGGCCTTCTGCATGGAATGCTCGCGGATTTTATAGTTGATTTTCTCGTTGCGCAAATCAAGGTGGACTCTAACTCCTTGTTTTTGCAACGATTTCGCTAGGTCTGCTGCGTATTCGGCCTGGTTTTCGCTGATCGGTGCCACCACCGCCTGCACCGGCGACAGCCAGGCCGGCAGCGCGCCGGCATGCTGTTCGATCAGGATGCCGATGAAGCGCTCCAGGCTGCCGACGATGGCGCGGTGCAGCATCACCGGGTGGCGGCGGCCCGAGTCCTCGGCCACGTATTCACCGCCCAGGCGCTCGGCCGTGTTGAAGTCCACCTGCATCGTGCCGCACTGCCACTGCCGGCCCAGCGCGTCCTTCAGCGTGTACTCGATCTTCGGGCCGTAGAAGGCGCCGTCGCCCGGCGAGATGACGAACTCACAGCCGCTGCGGCGCAGCGCCTCCATCACGGCGAACTCGGCCTTGTCCCAGAGTTCGTCGGCGCCGATGCGCTTCTCCGGCCGCGTCGCCACCTTGTAGATGATGTCCGTGAAGCCGAAGTCGGCATACACCTTCTGCAGCAGCGCCGTGTAGGCCACACACTCGTCGAGGATCATGTCCTCGGTGCAGAAGATGTGGCCGTCGTCCTGCGTGAAGGCGCGCACGCGCATGATGCCGTGCAGCCCACCCGTGGGTTCGTTGCGGTGGCAGTTGCCGAACTCGCCATAACGCAGCGGCAGGTCGCGGTAGCTCTTGATGCCCTGCTTGAAGATCAGCACATGGCCGGGGCAGTTCATCGGCTTCAGCGCGTAGTGGCGCTTCTCCGACTCCGTCGTGAACATGTTTTCGCGGTACTTGTCCCAGTGCCCCGTCTTCTCCCACAGGCTCTGGTCCAGGATCTGCGGCCCCTTCACCTCCTGGTAGCCGTTGTCGCGGTAGACGCGGCGCATGTACTGCTCCACCTCCTGCCACACCGTCCAGCCCTTGGGGTGCCAGAACACCGTGCCGGGGCTGTGTTCGTCCATGTGGAAGAGGTCGAGCTCGCGGCCGAGCTTGCGGTGGTCGCGTTTCTCGGCTTCTTCCAGCATCGTCAGGTACTGCTGCAGGGCTTCCTTGCTGGCCCAGGCCGTGCCGTAGATGCGCTGCAGTTGTTCGTTGGCCTGGTCGCCGCGCCAGTAGGCACCGGCCACCTTCATCAGCTTGAAGTGCTTCAGCCGCCCCGTGCTGGGCACGTGGGGGCCGCGGCACAGGTCTTCGAAGCCCCCTTCGCGGTAGAGACTGACGTCTTCGCCGGCCGGGATGCTGCCGATGATCTCGGCCTTGTAGTGTTCGCCCAGGCCCTTGAAATACGCCACCGCCTCGTCACGCGGCAGCACACGGCGTTGCACCGGCTCGTTTTTCGCCGCGAGTTCGCCCATGCGCTTTTCGATCGCCGCCAGGTCGTCGGGCGTGAACGGGCGCTTGTAGGCGAAGTCGTAATAAAAGCCGTTCTCGATGACCGGACCGATCGTCACCTGGGCCTCGGGAAACAGTTCCTTCACCGCGTAGGCCAGCAGATGGGCCGTGCTGTGGCGGATGATCTCCAGCCCGTCGGCGTCCTTGTCGGTGACGATGGCCAGCGCGGCATCGGCGGCGATGCTGTGGCTCGTGTCGACGACACGGCCGTCGACCTTGCCCGCCAGTGCGGCCTTGGCCAGGCCGGCGCCGATGGACGCGGCCACCTCGGCCACCGTGACGGGGCCTGGGAACTCTCGCCGGGAACCGTCCGGCAGCGTGATCTGAACCATGTGTGAACCTCGCAGGCAAGAAAAAAGCGCGGTGGGCGCCGCGCTTTGTTCAGGAGAAAGAGACGATGAACGACAGCGCGAGCGACTAAACCTCGGTGAAGAAGGGGGTCGTAGTCCGCGGTGTCATAACCAGTCTGCCTTTCTCGTCCTTGCTGGGTGGAAGGAAGCGGCGATTTTAGCTCAGGGCAGCGGCTCGGCGGCAAGCGGCTTGCCGCCGGCCACCAGTTCTGCGAATTCGTCGGCCAGGCGCGCACTTTCGGCCAGCGCACGCCGCCAGGCGGCGACACGGCCGTCGAAGTCGTCGGCATAGGCCTTGAAGTCGTTGCGGTCGGGCAGCTTGGCGTTGGGCAGCGTCGCGATCCACGCGGCGCTGGGCACCAGCACGACGACGTTGTCGAGGAAGGCGCTGGCGCAGTGGCGGCGTTTCCAGGCCTTGTCCAGCCAGCCCGGCACCACATGGCGCTGGAAATGCGGGTACAGCACCAGGCCCTCGCCCATCGCCGCGTAGTCCAGGTGCAGGTGGTAGTCGGTGATGCCGCCGTCCCAGTAGGCGCCGCGGGGGCCGCCGGGCACGTCGTGCACGGCATCCAGCCAGAACGGGATCGAGCAGCTGGCGAGCACGGCGGCCGTCAGGTTGGCCGGCGTCAGCGCCGCGACATGGCTGCGCAGGTCGTGCATCGGCACCGGCAGCGGGTCGCGCGGGTCGCCGAAGACCACACGTTCCAGCCAGGCGCCCAGCGCCCGCCGGCTGGCGGCGTTGGCGACGAAGGCACCCAGGTAACCGGCAGGTGTGCGCCAGCGGCCTTCACGCCGCAGCAGGTGACGGCCGCGGCTGGTGAACACATGCAGCCGGCGCTGAGGATGCGACAGCACCTCGGCCGCCCGTGCGCCCAGCCGTTCCTCCAGCTTGCGCCCGAAGGCTGCGCTGACGCTGCGCGGCGTCGGCGCCTTGCCCGGCGCGTGTTCGTAACGCTGGGTGATGTAGTCCTCGGCCAGTTCGGCCAGCGCCGCGTCGGCATCGGGCAGGCAGGCGCAGGCCAGGCGCCAGGCGCCGATGGACGCACCGGGCAAATGCACCGTCTGCGGCGCGGACTTCAGCCAATCGCCGAAAATGAAGCGGTCCAGCGGGTTCAGCACCAGACCCTTGGGCCCTCCGGCAGCGCCGGGGACGACACGGACGTCGGCAGGAGACAGGCCACGTTCGGCCAGCCGCGCCCGCGCACGCGGGCCGGCAAAAACTTGCAAGGCAGGCATCCGCCGATGCTAAGTGCTTGCGATTGGTGACAGCCCGATACCTGGCCGGTGCGTTGAGACACACGCGCCGGCCCTAACGTTTCAACCGATGACCTTGTTCCGACCTGTTGCCCTTGCCCTGTTGCTGTGTGCCTGCCGTGCCGCGGCGGCCTTCGGCTTCGACGACGTGGCCAACCAGGCCGAGGCGGCGTCGCGCCAGGCC
>JBASTF010000008.1:0-1666 GCA_049274755.1 Rubrivivax sp.
CCCCGGCAGCGTGCCGCCGGCGACGTTGGGCACGGCCATCGACAAGAGGTTGTCGCGCGATAGCAGCGGCGGCCCCGGCAGGCATTCCAGCGCCAGCGCCTGCAGCCGGCCGGCCCAGGCCGGCAGCGCGATCTGCGGCCGTTCGTGGCCAGCCCAGCGGCCAGCCAGCCGCACCAGCTGCGACAGCGTGTGCACCTCGGGGCCGGCAAGTTCGTAGACCTGGCCTGCGGTGCCGGGGTCGGACAGGCAATGCCGCAGCGCCGCGGCCACGTCGTCCACCCACACCGGCTGGAAACATGCCGTGCTGCCGGCCAGCGGCAGCACCGGCGCCAGCCGCTGCAGCGCCGCGAACAGGTTCAGGAAGTGGTCGTCGGCACCGAAGATCACGCTGGGCCGCAGCAGCGTCAGGTCCAAGTCTGCGGCTGCGGCCTGCAGCACGGCTTCGCCTTCGGCCTTGCTGCGCAGGTAGTGCGACGGTGCATCCGGCCCGACACCGAGCGCGCTGACATGCAGCACACGCCGCAGGCCGGCCTGGCGGCAGGCCTGGGCCAGCCGGCGCGGCAAGGCCACGTGTGCCATGTCGAAGGCCGCGGCACTGCCATGCAGGATGGCCACCAGGTTCACGACGGCATCGACGCCGAACACCAGGCGCTGCAGGCTGCTGTCGTCGTGCAGGTCGGCCTGCAGCAGCTGCACCGTGGGCAGCGGGCGCAGTGTGCTGCCATGGGGCAGCCGGCGTGTCGGCACGACGATGGCCAGCGCAGGGTCGTGCCGGGTCAGCGCCTCGCACAGGGCGCGGCCGACGAAGCCGGTGCCGCCCAGCACCAGCACCCGCTTCACGGGATGTCCCTGTCACCCGCCGGGGCCGGCCCGATCGGGCCGCCGAGCCGTGTCTTCAGCGAAGGCAGCTTGCCCGTCAGCAAGGCCGTGTAGTAGACGGCGTTGGACAGCACCTTCTTCACGTAGTCGCGGGTTTCGTTGAAGGGGATGCTCTCGGCCCAGGCCGCGGGTTCGAACACACCGCCTTCGCGCCAGCGCCGCGGGCGGTTGGGGCCGGCGTTGTAGGCCGCGGCGGCCATGGCCTGCGAGCCGCCGAAGTCGTCGAGCACGATCTTCAGGTAGTTGGTGCCCAACTGGAGATTGATGTCGCGGTCGGTCAGCATCTCGGCACGGTAGTCCATGCCGATCTTCTTCGCCGTCCACTTCGCGGTGTTGGGCATGATCTGCATCAGCCCCGAGGCGCCGACACCCGAGCGCGCGTCCATGATGAAACGCGATTCCTGGCGGATCAGCCCGTAGACATAGGCCGGGTCGAGGCCGATGTCGCCGGCCTTGGCCAGCACCTCGCGGCGGAAGGGCATGGGGAAACGCTGCGCCATGTCGATCTCGCCGCGGGTGCGGTCGCTGGTGTTGATGCAGCGGTCCCAGACCTCGCGCTCACAGGCCAGCTGTGCGGCGGCCAGCAGTTCGCGGTCGCCCAGCCCACGCAGCGTGAAGTTCCATTCGCGCACCCCTTCGTTGCGCAGGCCCAGTGCGATGAGCTGCAGCGCACGCGCGAACCCAGGGTTGGCGCGGGCGGCGGCACGTTCTTCGGCCGTCAGCGGCTGTGGCGCGGCCGGCATCGCCAGCGGTGTGCCCAGGTCTTCCGTGGCGAGCTTGCCGTAGA
>JBASTF010000009.1:0-3258 GCA_049274755.1 Rubrivivax sp.
TGCCCCCGCCGCCCACGCGCGGCAGCGCCGGGGCCCGCCTTCGGGCCGCGGGCCTGGAACGTTCCGTGCTGGAGCTGGTGCCGAAGGCTGTTGCGGCAGCCGGAACACGCGGTGGGCGCACCGGCGAGGCCAGGGACGGGGAACACCTGCAGGAACTGGCCGCGAAGGGGATGAGAATCGACGCACGCGCCGACGGCCTGAAGCGCGAACTGCAGCGGGTGGGCGGGCGGATGACCGCCGACTGGCTGCAGTCCGCCGGGGCCGAGGGCCGTGCCGTGATCGACGCCTGCCGCAAACCCTGACCCCAACCTGTCCCGTGGAGGAACGACCCCGATGCGACGTTTGCTCGATGCCTTGTACCAGGCGGCCGCCGCGCTGGCCGCGCTGTGTGTGCTGGCGATCTTCGGTCTGATGATCTACGCCTCCGTCGGCCGCGAGCTCGGCTGGCGTGTCGGCATCGTCAACGACCTCGTCGCCTGGTTGTGTGCGGCCGCGGCCTTCCTGGCGATGGCGCAGAGTTTCCGCAACGGCGACTTCGTGCGTGTGACGCTGCTGCTCGAACGCATGCCGGCCGGGCTGCGGCGGCGGTTCGAGCTGCTGTCGCTGGCGGTGGCGGCGGTGGCCATCGGCTACCTGGCGTTCTGGGCCGCACGGTTCACCTACGAAAGCTGGCAGTTCAACGACATGGCCGGTGGCCTGCTGGTGCTGCCGATGTGGGTGCCGCAGACCAGCTTCGTCATCGGCGCGCTGCTGTTTTTCATCGCCGTCGTCGATGAACTGGTGGCCGTGCTGCGCGGCGGCAAGCCGACCTATGTGCGCCTGGTCGAAGAACGCCACGCGCGCGGCGACTTCAGCGAGGACATGTGATGGACCTCGTTGCACTGGGTGGTTTCCTGCTGCTGCTGATGCTGCTGTTCCTGTCCGGCGGCGTCTGGATCGCGATGACGCTGGCCATCGTCGGCTGGGTCGGCCAGGCCTTTTTCACGACCACGCTGCCGGGCAAGAACCTGTTCTCGGCCTTCTGGGAAAGCAGCGCCAGCTGGGAACTGGCGGCACTGCCGCTGTTCATCTGGATGGGCGAGATCCTGTTCCGCACACGCTTGTCGGAGCAGATGTTCGAAGGCCTGGCGCCCTGGCTGGAACGGGTGCCGGGGCGGCTGATGCACACCACCATCCTGGGCTGCGGCGTGTTCGGCTCGGTCTCGGGCTCGTCGGCCGCCACCTGCGCCACCATCGCCAAGGTGGCGCTGCCGGAACTGGTGCGCCGCGGCTACGACGAGAAGATGGCCATCGGCTCGCTGGCCACGGCCGGCACGCTGGGCATCCTGATCCCGCCGTCGATCACGATGGTGGTCTACGCGGTGGCGGCCGACGCCTCCATCATCCGCATCTTCCTGGCCGGCTTCCTGCCGGGCTTTCTGCTGATGCTGCTGTTTTCGGGCTACATCGCCTGGTGGTCGCTGCTGCACCCCGACAAGGTGCCGGCCGCCGGCGAGCGCCTGACGCTGGCGCAGAAGCTGCGCCGCTCGGGCAGCCTGATCCCCTGCACGCTGCTCATCGTCTTCATCGTCTGGGTGCTGGTGGCCGGCTGGGCCACGGCCACCGAATGTGCGGCCTATGGCGTGCTGGGTTCGCTGGCCATTGCTGCCAGTGGGCGCATGCTGACCTGGCGCAACTTCTGGGACGGGCTGATGGGCGCCACCCGTGTCAGCTGCATGATCATGTTCATCCTGGCCGGTGCGGCCTTCCTCACCAAGACCATGGCCTTCACCGGCATTCCGCGTGAACTGGCAGACTGGGTGAATGGCATGCACTTGTCGCCGTATGCGCTGATCGCGGTGCTGACCCTGGTGTACCTGGTGCTGGGCACGGCGCTGGACGGCATCTCGATGATCGTGCTGACCAGCGCCGTGGTGCTGCCGATGGTGCAGAAGGCGGGCTTCGACCTCGTGTGGTTCGGCATCTTCGTCGTGCTGCTGGTCGAGATCGCCGAGGTCACGCCGCCCGTGGGCTTCAACCTCTTTGTGCTGCAGAACATGACGGGCAAGGACAGCAACATGATCGCGCGCGCCGCGCTGCCGTTTTTCGGTTGCCTGGTGCTGTGCATCGTGCTGATCACCGTGTTCCCGCAGATCGTGACCTGGCTGCCCGACTATTTGATGGGTCAGAGCAAATGACGACCACTTCCACCGCCGTTTCCGCGCCCCGCTGGCAGTTCTGGATCGACCGCGGCGGCACCTTCACCGACGTTGTCGGCCGTGCACCCGACGGCAGGCTGGCGACGCTGAAGCTGCTGTCGGAAAACCCCGAGCAGTACGCCGACGCGGCGGTGGAAGGCATCCGCCGGCTGCTGCGGCTGGCGCCGGGCGAAGCCATCACGCCGGCCCTGGTGGACTGCGTGAAGATGGGCACCACGGTGGCCACCAATGCGCTGCTGGAACGCAAGGGCGAACGCACGCTGCTGGTCACCACCAAGGGCTTCCGCGATGCGCTGCGCATCGCCTACCAGGCGCGGCCCAGGCTCTTCGAGCGCCACATCGTGCTGCCCGAACTGCTGTACGAAGCCGTGGTCGAGGCCGAGGAGCGTGTCGGCGCCCAGGGTGAACTGCTGCAGCCGCTGGACGAAGCCACGCTGCGCCTGCAACTGCAGGCCGCCTTCGAGCGTGGCCTGCGCGGCTGCGCCATCGTCTTCATGCATGGTTACCGCTACACGGCCCACGAGCAGGCGGCGGCGCGCATCGCACGTGAACTCGGTTTCACCCAGGTCAGCGCCAGCCACGAGGTGAGCCCGCTGATGAAGCTGGTGTCGCGCGGCGACACGGCCGTGGTCGACGCCTACCTCAGCCCCATCCTGCGGCGCTATGTCGACCGTGTGGCCGGCCAGATGCCCGGTGTGCGCCTGTTTTTCATGCAGAGCTCGGGCGGCCTGACCGAGGCCCACCGCTTCCAGGGCAAGGACGCCATCCTCAGCGGCCCGGCCGGCGGCATCGTCGGCATGGTGCGCACGGCGGTGGCCGGCGGCCACGACAAGGTCATCGGCTTCGACATGGGCGGCACCAGCACCGACGTCAGCCACTATGCCGGCGCGTTCGAGCGGGCGTTCGAAACCCAGGTGGCCGGCGTGCGCATGCGGGCGCCGATGATGAGCATCCACACGGTGGCGGCCGGCGGCGGCTCCATCCTGGCCTTCGACGGTGCACGCCTGCGTGTCGGGCCGGAAAGCGCCGGCGCCAACCCCGGCCCGGCCAGCTACCGGCG
>JBASTF010000010.1:0-17301 GCA_049274755.1 Rubrivivax sp.
GCCTGGCCCTCGGCGCCCTTGCCCACGCCTGGCGGCAGCGGCCAGCGCGCGCCCAGCGCCTCGACGGCACCACCACGCAGCGTGCCCTGGAACACGTTCATCGCCGGCGAGCCGATGAACTGCGCGACAAACAGGTTGCCCGGGCGGTCGAACAGCTCCAGCGGCGTGCCGATCTGCTCGACGATGCCGTCGTGCATCACGACGATGCGGTCGGCCATCGTCATCGCCTCGATCTGGTCGTGTGTGACGTAGACCGTGGTTGTCTTCAGACGCTGGTGCAAGGCCTTGATCTCGGCACGCATCGCCACACGCAGCTTGGCGTCGAGGTTGGACAGCGGCTCGTCGAACAGAAAGACCTTGGGGTCGCGCACGATGGCGCGGCCCATCGCCACACGCTGGCGCTGGCCGCCCGAGAGTTCACGCGGGTAGCGCTCCAGCAGTGCGTCGAGATTCAGGATCTTCGCCGCCTTGTCCACGCGCTCGGCGGTGGCCGCGGCATCGGCCTTGCGCAGGCGCAGGCTGAAGCCCATGTTCTCGCGCACCGTCATGTGCGGGTACAGCGCATAACTCTGGAACACCATCGCGATGTCGCGGTCCTTCGATTCGAGGTCGTTGACGACCTTGCCGTCGATGAGGATCTCGCCGCCGGAGATTTCCTCCAGCCCGGCCAGCATGCGCAGCAGCGTGCTCTTGCCGCAGCCCGAGGGGCCGACGAGCACGACGAACTCGCCGTCGGCGATCGTGAAGTCGATGCCGTGGATGACCTTGACGCGGCCATAGGCCTTCTGGATGTCGCGGAACGAAACGGATGCCATGTCTTGTCCTCTTCAGCTCTTCACTGCGCCGGCCGTCAGGCCCGACACCATGTAGCGCTTGAATGCGTAGTAGATCGCCGCCGGCGGCAGCGCATAGACCAGGCCGGTGGCCATCAGCAGTTCCCAGGGCGAGTCGTCGGCCGAGAGGAAGTTGCCCAGGGCCACGGCCAGCGTCACGTCTTCGTCGCGCGACAGCAGCAGGAAGGCGTAGAGGTACTCGTTCCAGGCCAGCAGCAGCGAATACGTGCCCACGGCCACCAGCGACGGCACCATCAGCGGCAGGTAGACCAGGCGGAACAGCTGCATCGGGCTGGCACCGTCCATGCGCGCCGCCTCGTCGAGTTCCCAGGGCAGCTTGTCCGAGGCCTGCTTCAGCACCCAGATGCAGTACGGCGACGCGATCGTCACCATCGCCAGGATCAGCGACCACTGGTTGTTCAGCAGGCCGTAGTTGCCCATGGTCTTGTACATCGGCACGGCCAGGAAGGCGGCGGGGATGAAGTAGGTGAACAGCGCCAGGTTCATCACCGTGCGGCCACCACGCAGCTTCAGCCGGCTGATGGAAAACGCCGCGGCCGTGGCGACGAACAGCGTGAGCGCCGCCACCGCCACCGCGATCAGCACCGAGTTCGCGATCTGGTGCCAGAAGTGGTTCAGGTAGAAGTGCTTCTGCTGGAACACGATGTCGAAGTTCTGCAGCGTCGGACTCTTCGGCCACAACCTGCCGCTGGTGGCCGAGTCGCGTTCGCTGATCGCGAACAGGAACATGTGGTAGACCGGCACCAGGGTCCACAGCAGCACCGGAATGCCGACCAGCAGCAACTGCGCTTCGGTGCTGATCTTCTTCAGCGTGATGCCGCGGCTCATGGCGACCTCCGCCGGGCCGCCCCGAGGAGGGCGCGCGCCCCCTCGGGGAGCAGCGAACGCATGTGAGCGTGGGGGCTCATTTGGACAACCTCTTCATCATGAAATAGACCAGCGGCAGCACAAACGGCAAGGCAACAACGATGGATGCCATCGCCATGTCGACCTGGTCCAGCCGCAGGTAGCGGATGCCCAGCGTCGCCAGCACATGGGTCAGGTCGGCCGGGCCACCGCCGGTGAGCAGGTAGACGCTGTTGAAGTCACCCAGCGTCCAGATCATCGACAGGATCAGCGAGGTGAGGAACAGCGAGCGCATCGCCGGCCAGGTGATGAAGCGGAACTTCTGCAGCCGTGTTGCACCATCGACGCTGGCGGCTTCGTACTGTTCGGACGGAATCGCCATGCGGCCGGCCACCAGGATCAGCGTCCAGAACGGCAGGCTCTTCCAGATGTGCATCAGCATCGAGAAACACAGGGCCAGCGTCGGATCGTTCAGCCAGTTCGGGCCGTCCAGCCCGGTGAGCTTGAAGATCGTGCTGTTGATGACACCCCACTCGGGGTTCAGCATGAAGCGCACCGACAGGATGGTCGGGATCGACGGCACGGCCCAGGGCAGGATGAAGATGGCCGCGAGGATCTTGATCCACCAGCGGCCCTGCACGAAGAAGCCCGACAGGCCCAGCGCGATCACCATCTTCACGTTGATGGCCACCACCAGGAACACCAGGGTGTTCACCGCGGTGCGGAAGAAGATGGGGTCGTCGAAGAGCTTGACGTAGCTCTCGGGGTGCCGCGCCAGCCACAGGCCATAGCCCACCGGGTACAGCACAAAAACCAGGAACACCGCCAGGTAGGGCAGCACCAGCATGCGGCCCCAGAACTCCCAGGGGCTGAGCCGCCGCGCGGAAGGCCGCGCGGCCACGATGGCGGCAGACATCAATGAATCTCCAAAGGCTCCAAGGCGCCCGCAGGGCCGCCGACTTCAAGCGGACGCCGTGGATCCGGCCATGCCGGTCCACGGGCGTCGCCCCCTTGAGGGGGAAGCGGCCGCCAGGCCGCTTCGGGGGTGGGCCTCAGTTCGCCACGGCCTTGATGCGCGCGATCATCTCGTCGACAGCCTTGTCGACCGGCACCTTCTCGTTGAGCACGCGGTTCATCGCCTTGGCCCAGACGTTTTCGTTGTTCAGCACCGTGAACTTGTAGTTCTTCGTGAACTCGAAAGGCGTGGTGCCGCTCATGAACTGGTTGTAGACGGCCAGGCGGTGCGGGTCGCTCTTCCAGAACGCGCTTTGCTGCGCCACCTTCTGCACCGGGAACCAGCGGCCCAGCGAACCTTCGACATACGGCGTCAGGTTGGATTCTTCCAGCATGAAGGCGACGAACTTCTTCGCGTTCGCCTTGTTCTTCGCGTCCTTGAAGATGACACCGGTCTTCACCGCGGCGCGGTAGGTCATCTTCGTGCCGTCGGGCTTGTTCGGGAAGCCGGCGGTGGCGATCAGCTCGGTGTAGTTCTTCTTCGCCGTGGCGCGCTGCGCTTCGGTCAGCGTCGTGTTGTTCATGTCGTCCAGCCACTTCGCGGCGATGGAGATGGTCGCGTTGTGCGTCATCACCGTCGTCTTGTTGTGGAAGGCGACGTTGTTGTCCGGGTCCTTCCAGCTGGTGCTGGACGGCGGCGTGCAGCCCTTGGCGTAGACGGCCGTGTAGTCGGTGATGGCGTTGATGAGGCCGGTGCGCACCGCCGGGTCGTCGACCAGCAGCTTGCCGCTGTCGTTGACGAGCTTGATGTTGTACGCGTCCATGAAGGTCAGGAACGAGAAGAACGCGTCGCTGGAGTCCACACCCATCGGCATGCCGATGCCGAAGCCGCGGTTGCCGGTTTTCTGGCGGTAACCCACCTGCACCTTGGAGCACCAGAAGTCCCAGTAGCCCTTCCAGTCCTTCGGGATGTCGCTTTCCTTGAAGCCGGCGTCAGCGAGCATGTCCTTCCAGTACTGGATGTGCATGGTCTGCTGCTTGATCGGGAAGGCGTAATAGGCGCGCTTGCCGTCGGCGTTGTTCAGCAGGAAGGTCGTGGACAGCGCGTTCGGCTCGAACTTGCTGCGCAGCGGGTCGATGACGCCGGAGATGTCCTCCAGTTTGCCGTCGTAGGCCCACTTGGCCGTGACCTGGAAGTCGTAGACGTCGGCATAGGCCACGTCGGGCGGCGCACCGCTGTCCAGCGCCGCCACCGTCTTCGGGATCATGTCCTGGATGGGGTACTGGCTGAGCTCGATCTTGATGTTCTTGTTCTTGGCCTCGAACTTCTTGATGGCCTCGAACAGTGCGTCGTCCTCGGCCTTGTAGAAGCCCTTCACCCACCACACGGTGAGCTTTTCCTGCGCCTGCACCGGGCCGGCGAGCGCCAGGCCAGCGCCGACGAGCGCACCGGTGATCCACGTCTTCATCTGCATCGTCATGTCTCCTGGAGTGAAAGCGCCCGTGCTGGGTTTGGCGCTTGTGGTCTTATCGTATGATGATTAAAAGCAAGCACGCTGCGGGCTTTCCCGCATTGGGCTGGATGGGCCGCCGGCGTCAGGCCGGGCGGCACTCCGGCACCGGTGTCGGCAGCGGCCGGCCGGCGAAATGTTCGCGCAGGTTGGAGACGGCCAGATCGGCCATCGCTTGGCGTGTGCTGGTGGTGGCGCTGCCGATGTGCGGTGCCAGCACCACCTGCGGCAGCGCGCGCAGGCGCTCGGGCACATGGGGTTCGTTCTCGAACACGTCGAGGCCGGCGCCGCCGAGCAGGCCTTTTTCCAGCGCCTCGATCAGCGCCGCCTCGTCGACCACCGAGCCGCGTGCGACGTTGACCAGGATGCCCTCGGGCCCCAGCGCCGCCAGCACCTCGGCATTGATCAGCTTGCGTGTGCCGGCACCACCGGGCGTGATGACGACCAGGAAGTCGCTCACCGCGGCCAGCGCCGTCGGCGACGGCAGGTAGCGATAGGGAATGTCCGCCTTGGCGCTGCGTGCCGTGTAGGCCACCTGCATGCCGAAGCCCAGTGCACGGTGTGCGATGGCCTGGCCGATGCGGCCCATGCCGACGATGCCGACGCGTGCACCCGACATCTTGCGCGCCAGCGGCAGCGGACCGCTGGGCCACTTGCCTTCGCGCACATGGCGGTCGGCGGCCGGCAGCTGGCGGGCAGCGCACAGCATCAGGCCGATGGCCAGGTCGGCGACGTCGTCGTTCAGCACATTGGGCGTGTGCGTGACCACCACACCACGGGCTTTCGCGGCGGCCACGTCGACACCGTCGTAGCCCACGCCCATCACCGAGATGATCTCCAGCGCCGGCAGCTGGGCGATCAGCGAGGCCGGCACCTTGGACTCGCCGCTGGCGGCGATGGCACGCACCGTCGGCGCCACGGCGGCAAAAGCCGCGGCATCGCCTTCGTGCAGGCGGTCGTGCAGGCGGAAGGCGGCCTGGATCTGGTTGGTGTACAGCGGCATCAGCTTGCTGACGGCAAGCACATCGGCGGATTGGGACATTGGGGGTTCCACGGTGGGGCGATCAATCGTCATACCATAGTATGCAAGTCACGAGACAAGACAACCCCGGGAAAGCCAGCACGTGGACAAGCCAAGAAAGAAACCTGAGGAACTGCGCAGTCAACAATGGTTCGGCCGCCAAGACCGCGACGGTTTTGCCTACCGCAGCTGGGTCAAGGGCAAGGGTGTGCCGCACGACCAGTTCGACGGCCGGCCGGTCATCGGCATCTGCAACACCTTCAGCGAACTCACGCCCTGCAACAGCCACTTCCGCACGCTGGCCGAGCAGGTGAAGATCGGCGTCTACGAAGCCGGCGGCTTCCCGCTGGAGTTCCCGGTGATGAGCCTGGGCGAAACGCTGCTGCGCCCCACTGCCATGCTGTACCGCAACCTGGCCAGCATGGACGTGGAAGAAAGCATCCGCGGCAACCCCATCGACGGCGTGGTGCTGCTGATGGGTTGCGACAAGACGACACCGAGCCTGCTGATGGGGGCTGGCAGCGCCAACCTGCCGACCATCGGCGTTTCCGGCGGGCCGATGCTGAACGGCAAGTGGCGCGGCCAGGAGCTGGGCTCGGGCACCGGCGTCTGGAGCATGAGCGAGCAGGTGCGTGCCGGCACGCTGAAGCTGGCCGACTTCTTCGAGGCCGAAAGCTGCATGCACCGCAGCCATGGCCATTGCATGACCATGGGCACGGCCAGCACGATGGCCTCGATGGTCGAAGCCCTGGGCATCGGCCTGCCGGGCAACGCCGCCTACCCGGCCGTGGACGGCCGCCGCAACGTGCTGGCGCGCCAGGCCGGGCGCCGCATCGTCGAGATGGTGCACACCGACCAGAAGATCGGCGACGTGCTGACACGCCAGGCCTTCGAAAACGCCATCCGCACGCTGGCTGCCATCGGCGGCAGCACGAATGCGGTGATCCACCTGATCGCCATCGCCGGCCGCCTGGGTGTGGAACTCTCGATCGACGACTTCGACCGCCTGGGCAGCGAGATGCCCTGCCTGCTGAACCTGCAGCCCAGCGGTGAACACCTGATGGAAGACTTCTGCTACGCCGGCGGCCTGCCGGTGGTGATGAAGGAGATCGCGTCCACGCTGCACCTGGACATCGTCACCGCCAGCGGCAAGACGGTGCGCGAGAACATCGCCGACGCCGAGAACTACGACCCGCGTGTCATCAAGACCGTGGCAAAACCGTTCAAGGACAAGGCCGGCATCGCCATCCTGCGGGGCAACCTCGCGCCGCGTGGCGCCGTCATCAAGCCGAGCGCCGCGACACCGGCGCTGATGCAGCACACCGGCCGCGCCGTGGTGTTCGAGGACAGCAACGACTTCCACAAGCGCATCGACGACGAGAACCTCGACGTCGACGAAACCTGCATCCTGGTGCTGAAGAACTGCGGCCCCAAGGGCTACCCCGGCATGGCCGAGGTCGGCAACATGCCGCTGCCGCCCAAGGTGCTGCGCAAGGGCATCACCGACATGGTGCGCATCAGCGACGCGCGCATGAGCGGCACGGCCTACGGCACCGTGGTGCTGCACACCGCACCCGAGGCCGCCGCCGGCGGCACGCTGGCCCTGGTGAAGAATGGCGACATGATCACGCTGGACGTGGCCGGCCGCGGCCTGCACCTGCACGTGGACGACGCCGAACTCGCGCGCCGCCGCGCGGCCTGGCAGCCGCCGACTCCGCCGCTGCAAAGCGGCTACTGGAAGCTCTACATCGACCATGTGCTGCAGGCCGATGAAGGTGCCGATCTCGACTTCCTGCGCGGGCAGCGCGGGGCCTTTGTCCCCAAGGACAACCACTGATCCTTTCCCAAGGACAAGCACTGAGCACCATGAAATACGCACTTGTCACCGGCGCCGGCTCCGGCATCGGCCGCGCCTGCGCGCTCGGCCTCATCAACGACGGCTGGACCGTGGCCCTGGTCGGCCGCCGCCTCGACGCCTTGCAGGCCACGGCCGCGCTGGCCGGCGATGCCGCCTCGCGTGCACTGCCGGTCAGCTGCGACGTCGGCCAGGAAGAACAGGTCGTCGCCGCCTTCAACCAGGTGGAGAAGACCTTCGGCCGCCTGGACCTGCTGTTCAACAACGCCGGCATGGGCCTGCCGCCGAAGACCCCCGACGAGATCTCGGGCGCCGACTGGCGGCGCATCGTCGACGCCAACCTGAACGGCAGCTTCTACTGCCTGAGCCAGGCCTTCCGCATCATGCGCCACCAGCAGCCGATGGGCGGGCGCATCATCAACAACGGCAGCATCTCGGCCTATGCGCCGCGCCCGGGTTCGATCGGCTACACGGCGACCAAACACGCGGTCAGCGGCCTCACGCGCACCGCGGCGCTGGACGGCCGGCCCTACGACATCGCCGTCGGCCAGATCGACATCGGCAATGCCGCCAGCGAGATGACGGCACGCATGGTGAACGGCGTGCCGCAGGCCGACGGCACGCTGAAGCCCGAGCCGCGCATGGACCTCTCGGCCGTGGTCGACGCCTTCCTGACGATGGCGCGCCTGCCGCTGTCGGCCAACATGCTGTTCGTCAACGTGATGGCGACGAAGATGCCGTTTGTCGGCCGGGGCTGAAGCACCATGACAGCAAGACTCGCCGGCAAGACCGCCTTCGTCACCGCGGCCGGCCAGGGCATCGGCCGCGCCACCGCGCTGGCCTTCGCACGCGAAGGTGCGAAGGTCATCGCCACCGACATCAACAGCGGCCTGCTGGACGCACTGAAGGCCGAGGCACCGGCCATCGACACCCGCCGCCTCGACGTCACCGACCCGGCCGCCGTCACGGCGATGGCTGCCGCCGTCGGCCCCGTCAACGTGCTGTTCAACGGCGCCGGCTACGTGCATGCCGGCACCGTGCTGGACTGCAGCGAAGAGGACTGGGACTTCGCCTTCACGCTGAACGTGCGTTCGCAGTTCCGCACCATCAAGGCCTTCCTGCCCGGCATGCTCACGCTGGGCGGCGGCAGCATCGTCAACGTGGCCTCGGTGGCCGGCAGCATCAAGGGCGCACCGAACCGCTTCGTCTACGGCAGCACCAAGGCTGCGATCATCGGCCTGACCAAGGCCGTGGCCGCCGACTTCATCACCCAGGGTGTGCGCTGCAACGCCATCTGCCCCGGCACCGTCGAATCGCCGTCGCTGCGCGACCGCATCTCGGCCCAGGCCCAGGCCAGCGGCCAGAGCCTGGCCCAGGTGGAGGCGGCCTTTGTCGCCCGCCAGCCGATGGGCCGCGTCGGGCGTGTCGACGAAATCGCCGCGCTGGCGCTGTACCTGGCCAGCGATGAATCCAGCTTCACCACCGGCACCGCGCAAATCATCGACGGCGGCTGGAGCAACTGAGAGACCCCACGGAGAGAGACCCCGAATGAAACTGCTGAGACACGGCCCCAAGGGCCAGGAAAAGCCCGGCCTGCTGGACGCCGACGGCCAGGTGCGCGACCTCTCGGGTGTGCTGGCCGACATCACGCCGGCCACGCTGTCGCCGGCCGGCCTGGCGCGCCTGGCGGCGCTGAACCTCGCCGAGCTGCCTGTCGTGCCCCAGGGCACGCTGGCCGTGCCCTGGACCGGCATCGGCAAGTTCCTCTGCATCGGGCTGAACTACGCCGACCATGCGGCGGAGTCCAACCTGCCCATCCCCAAGGAACCCATCGTCTTCATGAAGCCGACCAGCGTCGCCGTGGGCTGCAACCACGCCGTCGTGCTGCCCCAGGGGTCGGTGAAGACCGACTGGGAGGTCGAACTCGGTGTTGTCATCGGCACGCAGGCGCGTTACGTCAGCGAAGACGACGCGCTGAAACACGTGGCCGGCTACTGCGTCGTCAACGATGTGTCGGAGCGTGAATACCAGATCGAACGCGGCGGCACCTGGGACAAGGGCAAGGGCTGCGACACCTTCGGCCCGGTCGGCCCCTGGCTGGTGACGGCCGACGAGGTGGGCGACCCGCAAAACCTGGCGATGGGGCTGGAGGTCAACGGCCACCGCTACCAGAACGGCAGCACGAAGACGATGATCTTCGGCGTCGCCCAGCTCGTCAGCTACGTCAGCCGCTTCATGACCCTGCACCCCGGCGACCTCATCACCACCGGCACGCCGCCCGGCGTGGGCATGGGCGTGAAGCCGAACGCCACTTACCTGAAGGCCGGCGACACGATGAAGCTGTGGATCGAAAAACTGGGCACGCAGCAGCAGACCGTGCATGCCTGGGACCCGGCCCTGATCGACGGCTGAGGCCACAACCGAAGGTGACAGCAGCGATGGACCCGGTCATCCGCATCCACCCGAGCGACAACGTCGTCATCGCACGCCAGCAGTTGCTGGGCGGCACGCGGCTGGCTAGCGAAGGCGTCACGGTGGCCGGGCTGGTGCCGCCGGGGCACAAGATGGCCACACGCGACATCGCCGCCGGCGAAGCCGTGCGGCGCTACGACCAGATCATCGGCAGCGCCACGCAGGCCATCGCCGCCGGCCAGCACGTGCACACGCACAACCTGGCCTACAGCGACTTCGCACGCCGCCACGAACCCGGCGCCGCCGCCGTGCCCACGCAGTACGTGGCGCAGCCGGCCACCTTCGACGGCATCGTGCGCGACGATGGCCGTGTCGCCACACGCAACTACATCGGCGTGCTGACCAGCGTGAACTGCTCGGCCACCGCGGCGCGTGCCATCGCCGACCGTTTCCGCCGCGACATCCACCCCGAGGCGCTGGCGCCCTACCCCAACGTCGACGGTGTGGTCGCGCTGACCCATGGCATGGGCTGCGCCACCGACAGCGAAGGCGAGGAACTGGCGGTGCTGCGGCGCACGCTGGGCGGCTATGCCCGCCACCCGAATTTCGCCGCCGTGCTGGTGGTGGGCCTGGGCTGCGAGACCAACCAGATCCAGGGCCTGGTGGCCCAGGAAGGGCTGCAGGAAGGCGCACGCCTGGTGACCTTCAGCATCCAGGACAGCGGCGGCACGGCGAAAACCGTGGCCCGTGGTGTCGAGCTGATCCACAGCCTGCTGCCCGAGGCCAACCGCGTGACACGCCGGCCGGTGCCGGCCAGCCACCTGACGGTGGGCCTGCAATGCGGTGGCAGCGACGGCTATTCCGGCATCAGCGCCAACCCGGCGCTGGGGGCGGCCGTCGACCGCCTGGTGCGGCACGGCGGCGCCGCCATCCTCAGCGAAACACCCGAGATCTATGGCGGCGAGCACCTGCTGACCCGCCGCGCCGTCAGCCCCGCGGTGGCGGAGAAACTGCTGGCGCGCATCGCCTGGTGGGAACGCTACACCGCGCGCAACGGCATGCAGATGGACAACAACCCCTCGGCCGGCAACAAGGCCGGCGGGCTGACGACCATCCTCGAAAAGAGCCTAGGCGCCATCGCCAAGAGCGGCACCAGCAACCTGGTCGACGTCGTCGAGTTTGCGCAAGCCGTCAGCGCACGCGGCTTCGTCTACATGGACACACCGGGCTACGACCCGGTGTCGGCCACCGGCCAGGTGGCCGGCGGCGCCAACCTCATCTGCTTCACCACCGGCCGCGGCAGCGCCTACGGCTGCGCGCCCAGCCCCTCGCTGAAGCTGTCGACGAACACGGCCTTGTGGCGCCGGCAGGAAGACGACATCGACATCGATTGCGGCCCCATCGTCGATGGGCTGGCGACGGTGGACGAGATCGGCGAACGCATCTTCCGCCTGATGCTGGAAACAGCCTCGGGCCGGCAGACCAAGAGCGAGCGCCATGGCTATGGGCAGAACGAGTTTGTGCCCTGGCAGCTCGGCGCCGTGATGTAGGGGGGCGCCAGAGCCGCGTCAGCCGCCCGGGTTAACCTCGGTGGCATGCGTCTTGCCATCCTGACCGACCTGCACGCCAACCGCGAAGCGGTCGAGGCGGTGCTCGAACATGCGGCCGGCCAGCACATCGACCGCTACGCCCTGCTCGGCGACTTCGTCGGTTATGGCGCCGACCCGGCCTGGGTGGTGGACCGTGTGCGCGCCATGGTGGCCGCCGGTGCCATCGCGGTGCAGGGCAACCACGACGTGGCCGTCGTTGCCGGCCCCTCGCCGCAGATGCGGCCCGACCCGCGCTACGTCGTCGAATGGACCCGCGCGCGGCTGAACGCAGCGCAGATCGAATTCCTCGCCAGCCTGCCGCTGACCCGCGAACTCGGCGACCTGCTGTTTGTGCACGCCAACGCCTGGGCGCCGGCCGACTGGGACTACATCCACGGCCGCGCCGACGCGGTGCGCAGCCTGCATGCCACGCTGCGCCGCGTCACCTTCTGCGGCCACATGCACGAGCCCAAGCTCTACCACCTGGCCGCCACCGGCAAGGCCGGCGACTTCGTGCCGACGCCGGGCATGCAAATCCCGCTGCTGCCGCACCGGCAGTGGCTGGTGATTCCGGGCTCGGCCGGCCAGCCGCGCGACGGCGACCCCGCCGCGTGTTACGCCACCTACGACGACAGCGCCGGCGAGCTGACCTACTGGCGTGTGCCCTACGACACCGAAAGCGCCGGCGCGAAGATCCGCGCCGCGCAGTTGCCGCAGCGCCTGGCGGCGAGGCTGGTCGATGGCGAGTAGCGAGGCCAACGACTTCCAGAGCACGCTGGCGGTGCCGCACGACGAGCCGCCGCTGCCGCTGGCCGCCGGCCAGGTGGTGGACGGCTTCCGGCTCGAGGAGAAGCTGCACCAGGGCGGCATGGCGCATCTGTGGCGGGTGTCGCGGCTGCAGGGGGACGACAGCCTGCCGCTGATCATGAAGGTGCCGCGCATCAAGGGCGGCGAAGACCCGGCCACCATCGTCGGCTTCGAGGTCGAGCAGATGATCCTGCCGGCGCTGCAGGGCCCGCATGTGCCGAAGTTCGTGGCCCGCGGCGACTTCACGCGCCAGGCCTACATCGTGATGGAGCGCATCGAAGGTCCGTCGCTGCGGCCGCGGCTGGACGAAGCGCCGCTGGCCATCGACGAGGTCGTCGAGATCGGCGAGAAGGTCGCCACCGCGCTGCACGAACTGCACCGCCAGCACCTGGTGCACCTGGACATCAAGCCCAGCAACATCGTGTTCCGCAAAGACGGCCGCGCGGTGCTGGTGGACTTCGGCCTCTCGCGCCACGACAAGCTGCCCGACCTGCTGGAAGAGGAGTTTTCGCTGCCGATGGGCACCGGGCCCTACATGTCGCCCGAGCAGGTGCAGTTCGTGCGCAACGACCCGCGCAGCGACCTGTTTGCGCTGGGCGTGATGCTCTACCACTTCACCACCGGCCACCGCCCCTTCGGCGCGCCCGAGACGGTGCGCGGGCTGCGCCGCCGGCTGTACGTCGACCCGGTGCCGCCGCGGGCGCTGCGCGCCGACTGCCCACCCTGGCTGCAGGAAGTGATCCTGCGCTGCCTGGAAGTGCGGCCCGAACGCCGCTTCCAGAGTGCGGCCCAGCTGGCGCTGGCACTGCAGAACCCGGCCCAGGTGCCGTTGACGGCACGTGCCGACCGCAAAAAGCAGAGCGGGCCGCTGAAGGTTTTCAAGCGCTGGTTCTTCGCGCTCGGCGCCGAGGGCAAAACTGCCGGCGAAGCGCCGCGGCTGGGCATCGCCAGCCAGGTGATGAAAAGCCCCATCATCCTGGCCGCCGTCGACGTCGACCATGCGGAACCCGGGCTGCTGGAACTGCTGCGCGAAACGGTGCGCCGCATCGTCGTCACCGAACCCGGCGCGCGCCTGGCCTGCCTGAGCGTGATGCGCACCGCGCGCATCGGCCTCGACGACCTGGTCGACCAGCAGGGCCAGAGCCGCCACGTGAAGCAGCTGGTGGGGCTGAAACACTGGGCGCGGCCGATCAGCAAGTCGCTGCTGCTGGACGACGGGCGGCTGACCTTCCATGTGCTCGAGGCTCCCGACGCCGCAGCCGCCATCGTCGAGTTCGCCGAACGCAACAAGGTCGACCACATCGTGATGGGCGCGCGCGGCAACTCGGCGCTGCGGCGTTACCTCGGCAGCGTCAGCAGCCAGGTCGTGGCCCAGGCCGAGTGCACCGTCACCGTCGTGCGCGTGTGAAGACCGGCGACAACGCCTGCCAGCGCTGCGGCGCTTGCTGCGCCAGCTTCCGCGTCGACTTTCACCGCGACGAATGGGCAGGCGCGGGCAGCGGCGGCAGCGTGCCGGAGATGCTGGCCGACGAAGTTGGCGGCCGCCTGTGCCGCATGCGCGGCACCGACCACCAGCCACCCCGCTGCGCAGCGCTGACCGGGCGCATCGGCGAACGGGTGGGCTGCGCCATCCACGAATGGCGGCCGTCGCCCTGCCGCGAGTTCGGCCTGCGTGCGCCGATGGGCATCGGCGACGAGGCCTGCGACGCTGCGCGGCGGCGGCACGGGCTGGCGCCGCTCTGAGTTGCTGTCGACCGCCCTCGGACAAGCTGGGGATGGCCGCCACCCTGCTGCGGCACACAATGCCTGCATGGCCGAACCCAGTGCCTCCAGTGCCTCGCTACCCACCGCGGAACGCATCCCGGTGCTGGACATCGTGCGCGGCTTTGCGCTGCTCGGCATCCTGATCATGAACATGCCGGGTTTCGGCGCCTCGTTTTTTGCCGAGGCCGACGGCTCCTTCCTGTGGACACATCCGGTGGACCGGGCCGCCGAGAACATCCGCGAGGCGCTGTTCTCCGGCAAGTTCAACAGCATGTTCAGCCTGCTGTTCGGCATCGGCTTCACCATCCAGTACGGCCGCCTGCAGCAGCGCGACCCGCAGCGGGCGACGCTGACCTACCTGCGCCGCCTGCTGGCGCTGCTGGCCATCGGCCTGGTGCATGCGTGCATCTTCTGGACCGGCGACGTGCTGCACCTCTACGCGCTGCTGGGCCTGCTGCTGGTGTTCCCGCTGCGCAACGCGCAGCCGCGCACGCTGCTGCTGCTGATGGGGCTGTGCCTGCTGTACCCGCTGATCAGCGGCACGCTGCGGCTAGCGGTGATGAGCCCCGAGATCGTCACGATGCTGGTGAAGAAGGCGCAGGCCTTCGAGGCCTCGAACAACGCCGCCTACGGCCATGGCAGCTTCGCCGCCGCGGCCTGGGAGCACATGCGCGAGTTCGCCGACGGCTACAGCAACCTCTGGTACCTGTGGGGCAACCTGGGTTTCTACGTGCAGATGGCGCTGACCATGCTGCTGGGCCTGCTGGCCGGCCGGCTGCAGTGGCCGCAGCGCATGCCCGAGCTGATGCCCTGGGTGCGGCGGCTGCAGCCGGGGCTGCTGGCGGTCGGCATCGCCTGCGGCGTGCTGTTCACCGCGATCTTTGAGCTGAACCGCGCGCCCGGGCCGTCGCCGATCAAGCTGCTGGGTGGCATCGCCTACTGGGTCAGCCGGCTGGCGATGACGCTGTTCTACGTGCTCAGCATCGTGCGCCTGTCGCAGCACCCGGTGTGGGGCCCGCGGCTGGCGCTGATGGCGGCACCGGGCCGCATGCCGCTGACGAACTACCTGTTGCAGACGCTGATCTGCACGACGCTGTTCTACGGCTGGGGCTTCGGCCTCTGGGGCAAGGTCGGGCCGGCGGCCGGGCTGGCGCTGTCGTTTTTCATCTTCTTCGCCGTGCAACTGCCGCTGAGCCGCTGGTGGCTGCGCCAGCACAGCCAGGGCCCGATGGAAGCGCTGTGGTCGCGGCTGACTTACGGCAGGCCGGCGGCGATGGCCGTGCGCACGTCCTGAGGCAGGGCCTCGGCCTTGTGCGTGTCCAGCGAGGTGCAGACGATGACCTGGCGCGCGCGCAGCCGCAGTTGGTCGCCGGCGCCCAGGAACTCGTGGCTTAGCACCAGCGAGCTGCGGCCCAGCTTTTCCACCGCCAGTCGCAGCGTCAGCCTGTCGCCGTGGTGGCTGATGGCGGTGAAGTCCACTTCCAGCCGCACCGTCGGCAACCCGGTGCGGCGCTGGCCGACGAGGCCGGCGTAGGCGATGCCCAGGCCTTCGTCGAACCACTGCTCGACGAAGCCGTTCAGCATCACGAAGTACTGCGGGAAAAAGACGATGCCGGCGGGGTCGCAGTCCGAGAAGCGCACCTGGCGCTGGGCGCTGAACGCGGGTTTCATCACCGTCACGCGGGCTGGCGCAGCCTGAACCGCTGCAGCTTGCCGGTTTCGGTGCGCGGCAGGCTGTCGCAGAACTCGATCGCACGCGGGTACTTGTAGGGCGCGATGGTCTGTTTCACGAAGTCCTGCAAGGCCTTCACCATCGCCTCGTCGCGTGGCTGCCCGGCCTTCAGCACGACAAAGGCCTTGACGACCTGGCCACGTGCGGCGTCGTCGGCGCCGATGACACCGCATTCGGCCACTGCCGGGTGCAGCAGCAGCGCACTTTCCACCTCGGGGCCGGCGATGTTGTAGCCGCCGGAGATGATCATGTCGTCGGTGCGGGCCTGGTAGACAAACTGGCCGTCGGCATCGACGAGGTAGGCGTCGCCGGTGAGGTTCCAACCGTCGTGCACGTACTTGGCCTGGCGCGCGTCGTCCAGGTACCTGCAGCCGGTGGGGCCACGCACTGCCAGGCGCCCCACCTGGCCCGGCGGCAGCACATTGCCGGCATCGTCCAGGATCACGGCCTCGTAACCCGGCACCGGCACGCCGGTCGCGCCCGGTCTGGCCTGGGCTTCGTCGGCGCTGATGAAGATGTGGAACATCTCGGTCGCCCCGATGCCGTCGATGATCTGGATGCCGGTGGTCTGCTGCCACAGCAGCCGGGTGGCTGCCGGCAGCGCCTCGCCGGCCGACACACATTTGCGCAGGCTGCCGATGTCGAACTGCGCCGCCTGCGCCGCGCAGGCGCGGTACGAGGTGGGTGCGGTGAAGCAGACGCTGGCGCGGAACTGCTGGATGGCCTGCAGCAGCACGTCGGGCGTGGCTTTCTCGATCAGCACCGTGGCCGCGCCGATGGCCAGCGGAAACACCAGCAGGCCACCCAGCCCGAAGGTGAAGGCCAGCGGCGGGCTGCCGATGAAGATGTCGTCGCGTGTGGCGCGCAGCACATGCGGCGGCCAGCAGACGGCAGACGCCATCACGTCGCGGTGGAAATGCATCGTGCCCTTGGGCACGCCGGTGGTGCCCGAGGTGAAGGCGATCAGCGCCACATCGTCGGCCGCGGTGTCCACAGCGGCGAACTCGGCAGGCTTTGTCGCAGCGCGGGCTTCGAGCTCGCCGCCGAACATCAGCACCTGGGTCAGCGTCGGGCAGTCGCTGCGGACGGCGTTCAGCTCGTCGGCCAGGCGGATGTCGCACAGCGCATGCGTGATCTGCGCCTTGTCGACGATGGGCTGCAGTTCACGCGCCCGCAGCAGCGGCATCGTGCCGACGGCGATACCACCGGCGCGCACCACGGCCAGCCAGCAGGCCGCGAGCATCGGCGAATTTGCACCACGCAGCAGCACGCGGTTGCCCGGCACCAGGCCCAGGTCTTGCACCAGCACATGGGCGATGCGGTTGGCCTGGGCCAGCAGCTCGGCATAGGTCCAGCGCACACCGTGGCCGAGCACGGCGACACGGTCGCCGTCGCCGGCTGCGATGCGGCGGTCCAGCAGTTCGGCGGCGCAGTTCAGCCGCGGCGGGAACTGCAACTCGGGCAGATCGAACTGGAAGACCGGCATCGCCTCGGGCGCAGGCAATCGGTCGCGGGCAAAGCTGTCGACATGGGCACTGGGCTGCATGCGCTGCATTTTTCGACTCAATAGTTTAGTTGTCAACTATTTCTACGCGACTCTCGCTATCATGCGCGCCATGTCACGACGCCTCTGGGACATTTCACCGCCGGTGCAGCCGGGCAGCCCGGTGTTCCCGGGCGACGCGGCCTTCGGCAGTGTCTGGGTGGCACGCATCGCCCCGGGCTGCCCGGTGAACGTCAGCACGCTGACACTGTCGCCGCACACCGGCGCCCATGCCGACGCGCCGCTGCACTACGACGATGCCGGCGCCGCCATCGGTGCCGTCGACCTGGCACCGTATCTCGGCCCCTGCCGTGTTGTGCATGCCATCGGCTGCGGGCCGCTGGTGCTGCCGCAGCACCTGGCCCATGCACTCGCCGGCCTGCCGCCGCGGCTGCTGGTGCGCACCTATGCAC
>JBASTF010000011.1:0-4399 GCA_049274755.1 Rubrivivax sp.
GGTTCGAGTCGTCCAGCCGCAGGCCCAGGTCGGCACCGGCCGTGCGCTCCGGCCCGCACCACTCCAGCAGGCCGGCCGGTGTGATTCGAAAAGCCAGCGCCGGTGGCGCCGGCAGCAGCGCGGGCCAGCCCGCCAGCGCCAGTTCGATGCTGCGGCCGGCATGGGGCTTCAGGCGCTCGGTGGCCACCGTCTCCGACGCCAGCACATGGTTGAGGACCAGCGTCAGCCGCTCCATCGCCGCAGGGGCGAGCAGGCTGTTCAGTGTTTGCAGCATGGCGGGATTGTAGGCAGCGGCCCCACCCCCCCAACTCCGCCGGCGGTGGCGGCCATCGCAGGACTTGACATGCATTTCGGGGAGAATGCGTCGCGCCCATGTTCGAAGACCGCAGCTACAAACGCACCTTCTACAGCGCGCCCCAGTCGGTGACATCGCTGGTGGCCGCCTTCCTGGAACCGACCATCACGGTCGGCACCTACCTGGCGGTGGCGGCCTGGTTCGACGAGCCCATCGTGCGCTCGGACCTGACGCTGTGCCTGCTGATCTTTGCGCTGACCTTCCCCGGCCGCAACCGCTTCGGCGACCGGCCGCTGAATGCCGCCGTCGACATCAGCACCTCGTGGATCAGCCTGCTGATCATCCTGGCGCTGTGCGGCTACGCCACACGCAGCCTGGGTTTTTTCGACTTCACGCTGATGGCCTGGTGGGCCGGCATCACGCCGGTGCTGCAGTGGCTGGCCTTCTTCGCCGGCCGCAACTGGCTGCGCTGGCGCGGCACCATGCCGGCGCACAGGCGCACGGCCATCGTCGTCGGCGCCGGGGCGCTGGGCGTGAAGGTGTCGCGCGCCTTCCAGGCCCGCGGCGACACCGGGCTCTCGTTCCTGGGCTACTTCGACGACCGCGGCGACGACCGTGTCGACGACGCGGCGCTGGGCCAGCGCCTGGGCGCGCTGCGCGATGCGGCACCTTACATCCGCGAACACGGGGTGCACGAGGTCTACATCACGCTGCCGCTGGGCTCGCAGCCGCGCATCGTCGCGCTGCTGGAACAGGTGCAGGGCACGACGGCGTCGATCTTCTACGTGCCCGACGTCTTCGGCATCAGCATCATCCAGGGCCGCCTGAAGGACATGAATGGCGTGCCGGTGGTCGGCATCTGCGAAACCCCGTTCACCGGCACCAACGAACTCGTCAAGCGCATCTCGGACATCGTGCTCGCCAGCCTCATCCTCGTGCTGATCGCCCCGGTGCTGCTGGTGCTGGCACTGGGCGTGAAACTGAGCTCGGCCGGCCCGGTGATCTTCCGCCAGCGGCGCAACGGGCTGGACGGCGGCGAGATCGTGGTCTGGAAGTTCCGCTCGATGCGCACGCAGGACGACGGCGCCGTGGTCAAGCAGGCGACCAAGGACGACCCGCGCATCACGCCCTTCGGCGCCTTCATCCGCCGCACCTCGCTGGACGAGCTGCCGCAGTTCTTCAACGTGCTGCAGGGGCGCATGAGCATCGTCGGCCCGCGCCCGCACGCGGTGGCGCACAACGAGCAGTACCGCGAAATGATCAAGGCCTACATGGTGCGCCACAAGGTCAAGCCCGGCATCACGGGCTGGGCCCAGGTGAACGGCCACCGCGGCGAGACCGACACCATCGAGAAGATGCGGGCACGTGTCGAATACGATCTGGAATACCTGCGCAACTGGTCGCTGGGGCTGGACCTGCAAATCATCGTGCGTACCGTGAAGCTGGTGTTCTTCGACCGCAACGCCTATTGATATGACTGCCTACCGTCACTGGGCCGCGCTTGCGCTGGCCGTTGCCGCGGCGCCGCTGCAGGCCGAGACCAGCCCCTGGTACGTCGGCGCGTCGCAGGCCTACACGCGCACCAGCAACCTGCTGCGGCTGAGCGACACGCAGGCGGTGCCCGGCGGCTTTCAACGCTCGGACACGATCTCGTCGACCTCGCTGCTGGGCGGCCTGGACCTGCCCATCGGCCGCCAGCGTGTCTACGGCAACATGGCGCTGCGCTCCAACCGCATGGCCAACAACGAGCTCTTCGACAACCAGGGCTACACGCTGACCGCCGGTCTGGACTGGGCCACGGTGGAGCGGCTGTCGGGCAGCCTGAAGCTGCAGTCCAACCGCAACCTGGCCAGCTTCAATGCCGAAGGGATCGGCTTCGTGCCGAAGAAAAACGTCGAGACCTCGCAGCAGCTCGACGCTGCACTGCGCCTGGGCGTGGTCACCGCATGGACGGCCGAACTCAACGTCGGCACCCGCAGCGTCGACTACACGGCCCAGGAGTACCTGAGCCGTGAATTCCGCCAGGACAGCGCTTCGCTGGGCCTGCGCTGGCGCCCGGTGGGCCCGCTGGCGCTGGGCGCAGCCTGGCGCGAGACCCGCGGCCGCTACCCGCATTTCCGTGCCCTGGCCAACGGCAGTTTCGAAGCCGACCGCTTCGACCGCCGCGACCTGGACCTCACGGCCTACCTGGATGCCTCCGGCGCCAGCACCGTGTCGGCACGCCTGAGCCTGGGCCGCACGGCCTACGAAGAAGCGACGCAGCGCGATTTCTCCGGCGTCACCGGCCAGCTGCGCTGGGACTGGCGGCCGACCGGGCGGCTGCGGCTGGACACACGGCTGACACGCGACCCCAGCCAGTCGTCCTACTTCTTCGACAGCCCGCGGGCTGCCGACAGCACGGTGGAATACAGCCGCGTGACGACGGGGCTGCGCCTGCGTGCCGACTACGAGGTCTCGGCCAAGGTGCTGCTGAACACCTCGCTGGCAGTGGAACGGCGCTCGCTGGCGCGCACGCTGCCCACGATCACAGGCGCCGAGCCGCTGACCGGCAACGACCGCAACACGCGTTTTGCCCTGGGCGCCACCTGGACCCCCAGCCGCGCCCTGCTGTTCGGCTGCGACCTCAGCCAGGACCGCCGGCGCGGCGACGGTGTGCTGTCCATCGATTTCAGCGCCACCACCACCTCCTGCTACGCCCAGGTCACGCTGCAGTAGGCCGACGATGACCACCATCCTGCTCACCGGCGCCGCCGGCTACATCGGTTCGCACACCTGGCTGGCGCTGCTGGCCGCCGGCTTCGAGGTCGTCGGTGTCGACGACTTCTCCAACAGCAGCCCGGCGGTGCTGGACAGGCTGCAGGAACTCTGCGGCCGCAGGCCGGTGTTCGAGCGTCTGGACGTCAACGACGCCGCGGCGCTGGACGGCCTGTTCCAGCGCCACGACATCGCCGCCACCGTGCACTTCGCGGCCTTCAAGGCCGTCGGCGAATCGACGAGCATGCCGCTGGCCTACTACGGCAACAACCTCGGCGGCCTCGTCAACGTCTGCCGCACGATGCAGCGCCGCGGCGTGAAGCGCTTCGTCTTCAGCTCCAGCGCCACCGTCTACGGCGACCCGCAGCGCCTGCCGATCACCGAAGACGCGGCGCTGTCGGCCACCAACCCCTACGGCCAGACCAAGCTGATCGGCGAGACCATCCTGCGTGACCTCGGCCTGTCGGACACGGCCTGGCAGACGGCCTGCCTGCGCTACTTCAACCCGGTGGGCGCGCACGCCAGCGGCCGCATCGGCGAAGACCCGCGCGGCACACCGAACAACCTGATGCCCTATGTCGCCCAGGTGGCCGTGGGCCGGCGCGCGGCGCTGCAGGTGTTCGGCGACGACTACCCCACGCCCGACGGCACCGGCGTGCGCGACTACATCCATGTCGTCGACCTCGCCGAAGGCCATGTCGCGGCGCTGCGGCGGCTGCTGGACCAGCCGGGCTCGCTGACGGTGAACCTCGGCACCGGCCGCGGCTACAGCGTGCTCGACGTGGTGCGGGCCTATGCACGCGCCAGCGGGCGCGAAGTGCCGTACAACGTCGTGCCGCGTCGGCCGGGCGACGTGGCGGCCTGTTATGCCGACCCGGCGCTGGCCGCGCAGTTGCTGGGCTGGCGTGCAGCACTCGACCTCGACCGCATGTGTGCCGACAGCTGGCGCTGGCAGTCCCAGAACCCGAACGGATTCCAGGCAACACCATGAGCATCCAAGTCCAACCCGTCATCATGGCCGGCGGCTCCGGCACCAGACTGTGGCCGCTGTCGCGCGCGGGCTTCCCCAAGCAGTTCCTGGTGCTCTCGGGCAACAGCAGCCTGTTCCAGCAGGCGGCCAGCCGGCTGCAAGGCCTGGGTGGCGACGGTGTCACCGTGGCCGCGCCGCTGATCGTCGGCAACGAAGAACACCGTTTCCTGGTGCTGGACCAACTGCGCGAGATCCAGGCCGAACCCAGCGCCGTGGTGCTGGAACCCATCGGTCGCAACACCGCACCGGCGCTGACGCTGGCCGCGCTGCAGGCGCTGGAATCCGGCGCCGACCCGGTGCTGGCCGTGATCTCCTCGGAC
>JBASTF010000012.1:0-1851 GCA_049274755.1 Rubrivivax sp.
GCCACAGGCCCGAGGTGTCGCTGGCCGCCGCGGCGGCTTTCACGCGGCGTGTCAGCCGCGCCATCTCGGCCACGCGCCAGAGGTGGATCGGCAGCAGCACGGCATGCAGGGCCAGCAACTGCAGCGACGGCGCCAACACGCCGTAAAGCAGGAAACCGACGCTGCTGCCCACCGCCAGCCAGCGCAGCGGGATCATCGTGCGCACGAAACTGGCCGCCACCACCAGGCCACCGGCGATGGCCACCGACACCAAAGCGATGATGCCTTCGGGGCTGGCGAGCATCGCCGACACCAGGGCCCAGGCGTGCAGCCAACCCTCTTCCCACATCAGCGGTGCATTCCACGCAGCAGCATGGGCGCCGATTCTGTGGGCGCCGGCAGGCGCCGGCAATGCGTAGTTAGCGCAGCGCAGCTGCGGCGGCGGGCCGCTTGGCGGCGAAGCGGCGCCACAGCCGCCAGCCCAGCAGGGCCGCGACGATGGTGGCATACACCGCCACTTCGCCGTAGTTGTGTTTGGCCGAACGCATCCAGAAAAAATGCAGCACGGCGAGCACGGCCACGGCGTAGACCACACGGTGCAGCGCCTGCCAGCGCGCCGCGCCCAGGGCCTTGATCGCGCGGTTGAACGAGGTGGCGGCCAGCGGCAGCATCAGCAGCAGGGCCGCGCTGCCGACGAGGATGAAGGGGCGCTTGGCAATGTCCTTCAGGATGGCGGCCAGCTCGAAGCCCATGTCCAGCCAGGCGAAGCCCAGGAAGTGCAGGCAGCCGTAGAAAAACGTGAACAGGCCCAGCATGCGGCGCAGCCGCGCCAATGCGTTCCAGCCGCTGGCCTGGCGCAGCGGCGTCACCGCCAGCGTCAGGCACAGGAAACGCAGCGTCCAGTCGCCGGTGCTGCGGATCAGCGCCTCGGCCGGGTTGGCGCCCAACCGGTCGGCGAAGGCGGCGAACACCAGCCAGGCCAGTGGCAGCAGGGCCAGCACAAACACCAGCGGCTTGGCCGCCGGCTTCAGCAGCAGTTTGTTCACCGGGGTTTCAGTAGAACTTCTTCAGGTCCATGCCGGCGTAGAGCTGGCCGACCTGGGCTTCGTAGCCGTTGAACATCAGCGTCGGCCGCTTCTTCGCGAACAAGCCGTCTTCGCCGATGCGGCGCTCGCCGGCCTGGCTCCAGCGCGGGTGGTCGACCTTGGGGTTCACATTGGAATAGAAGCCGTATTCCTGCGGCGCCGCGTCTTCCCAGCTGGTCTTGGGCTGCTGGGCGACGAAGCGGATCTTCACGATGCTCTTCGCCGACTTGAAGCCGTACTTCCAGGGCACGACCAGGCGCAGCGGCGCGCCGTTCTGGTTCGGCAGCAGCTCGCCGTAGAGGCCGAAGGCCAGCAGCGTCAGCGGGTGCATCGCCTCGTCGATGCGCAGGCCTTCGGCATAAGGCCAGTCCAGCACCGGCGAACGCAGGCCCGGCATCTGCGCCTTGTCGGCCAGGGTCACGAACTGCACGAACCTGGCGTTGCCTGTGGGCTCGACACGTTTGATCAGCTCGGCCAGCGAATAGCCGACCCAGGGCACGACCATGGACCAGCCTTCGACGCAGCGCAGCCGGTAGACGCGTTCTTCCATCGGCGCCAGCTTCAGCAGCGCATCGAGGTCCAGCGTCTGCGGCTTCTTCACCTCGCCTTCGATGGCCACGGTCCAGGGCCGCGGCTTCAGCGTGCCGGCGTAGCGCGCAGGGTCGGACTTGTCGGTGCCGAATTCGTAGAAGTTGTTGTAGCTGGTGATGTCGGCGTAAGCCGTGGGTTTGTCCATCACCAGCGCGCCGGGCACGCTGCTCTTGGCGCCGGGCAGCGGCGCACCCCG
>JBASTF010000013.1:0-8829 GCA_049274755.1 Rubrivivax sp.
TCCCAGCGGTTGAAGGCGTCGCTGTCGTGAGCCAGCAGCACCAGCAGTTCGGCGTCGCCGAGGCCGTCGTCCAGCACCACCGGTGCCGAGAAACCGCGCAGCAGCGAAGGCACAGGCGGCGCGCCGATGTCGTCGAAGACAAAACTCTGCTCGGCGCTGTCCAGCACCAGCAGGCGCTCGGCTGCGAGTTCGCTGCCGTCATGGCCGATCAGCGCGGCCAGCACCGGGATCACGAAGGGCTGCTTCTGCGCCTGGCCCGGCGAGGGCAGGGCGCTTTGCGACAGCGTCAGCGTGTAGCGGCGCGCCTCGGCGTCGTAGGCACCACGTGCCTGCAGCCGCGGCGTGCCGGCCTGCGCATACCAGCGCTTGAAGGCGTCCAGCCGCGTGCTCAGTGCGCTGCCGGGGTTGGCGTCGGCAATGGCCTGGGCGAAGTCGTCGCAGGTCACGGCCTGGCCGTCGTGGCGCTGGAAGTACAGCGTGATGCCACGGGCGAACCCCTCGCGGCCCACCAGCGTCTGCATCATGCGCACGAGCTCGGCGCCTTTTTCGTAGACGGTGGCGGTGTAGAAGTTGTCGATGGCCGCGTAGGCGTCGGGGCGCACCGGGTGTGCCATCGCGCCTGCGTCCTCGGGGAACTGGATGGCGCGCAGCGTGCGAACGTCCTGGATGCGCTTGACGGCCCGCGCGCTGGCGCTGGCCACCATGTCCATGCTGAATTCCTGGTCGCGGAAGACCGTCAGGCCTTCTTTCAGCGACAGCTGGAACCAGTCGCGGCAGGTGATGCGGTTGCCGGTCCAGTTGTGGAAGTACTCGTGGCCGACGACGCTTTCGATGCCGGCGAAGTCGTCGTCGGTGGCGGTGGCAGGGCTGGCCAGCACGTACTTCGTGTTGAAGATGTTCAGGCCCTTGTTTTCCATCGCCCCCATGTTGAAGTCGTCGACGGCGACGATCATGAAGCGCTCCAGGTCCAGCGGCAGGCCGAAACGCGCCTCGTCCCAGACGACGCTGGCCACCAGCGAGGCCATCGCGTGTTCGGTCTTGCCGAGGTCGCCGCGTTTCACCCAGACCTGCAGCAGGTGTTCCTTGCCGGCGCGTGTTCGCACCTTCTGCTCGCGGCAGGCCAGGTCGCCGGCCACCAGCGCAAACAGGTAGCTGGGCTTGGGGAAGGGGTCGTGCCAGGTGGCGAAGTGGCGGCCGTTGTCGAGTTCACCCTGCTGCACCAGGTTGCCGTTGCTCAGCAGCACCGGGTACTTCTTCCTGTCGGCGCGCAGCGTCACCGTGTAGACCGCCATCACGTCGGGCCGGTCGAGGAAGTAGGTGATGCGGCGGAAGCCCTCGGCCTCGCACTGCGTGAACAGGCCGCTGCCGCTGGTGTACAGGCCCGACAGCTGCGTGTTCTTGTCGGGATTGCAGGTGTTGCGCACCTCGAGCACGAAGCTGTCGCCGGCCGGCGGGTTGTCGATGACGAGCTGGTTGTCCTCGACGCGGAACGACAGGCTGTCGCCGGCACACATCACACGCAGCACGGTGATGTCCTCGCCGTGCAGCTTCAGCGGCTGCGGCGCTGCGGCCGGATTGCGCTCGATGTGCAGCTTGCTGGCGACGATGGTTTTGGCGGGGTCGAGGTCGAAGCTCAGCTCGACACGGCGGATCCAGAACGCCGGCGCCGTGTAGTCCTGGCGCTGGATGACGGGGGCGGGGCCTTCACGCATGGGCTTGTTCTCGCGGGTTCAGGGGGCGCAGGTCGAAGCCGACGAAGTCGGCCATCGTGTGGCGCAGGTTGGCAGGCGTGCCGAAAGCGGCGGCGGGCAGCGAGGTGGTCAGCGCGACGGCATCCATGCCGGCACGGCGTGCCGCCTCGATGCCCAGCGGGGCGTCCTCGAACACCAGGCAGTGTGCGGGTTGCATGCCGAGGCGGCACGCGGCAGCGACGAACGCCGTGGCGCCGGCAATCATCTGCAGCGAACGGTCGGCCTCGGCCTGCGGGAACAGGTCGCGCAGGATCTCGTCGTTGCTGCGGCCGGCCGTGGCTTCGAAGAAGCCGGTGTCGTCGAAGGCCAGGCCTTGCCGCACGAACCACTGCCGCCAGGCTGCGTGGTGCAGCGGCATGCTGTCGATCAGCGTGCCGTCCATGTCGAACAGCAGCGCCGCGTGGTCCCGGGTCATCGTCACAACCCCTGCTTCAGGCTGGCGACGATGAAGGCGTCGAGGTCGCCGTCCAGCACCTTCTGCGTGTTGCTGATCTCGACGTTGGTGCGCAGGTCCTTGATGCGGCTCTGGTCCAGCACGTAGCTGCGGATCTGGTGGCCCCAGCCGACGTCGGTCTTGGTGTCTTCCAGCTTCTGCTGCTCTTCCTGGCGCTTGCGCATTTCGTGGTCGTACAGGCGGCTGCGCAGGCGTTTCCAGGCCACGTCGCGGTTGCTGTGCTGGCTGCGCCCGTCCTGGCATTGCACGACGATGCCGGTGGGGATGTGCGTGAGCCGCACCGCCGAGTCGGTCTTGTTGATGTGCTGGCCGCCAGCGCCGCTGGCGCGGAAGGTGTCGGTGCGCACGTCGGCAGGGTTGATCTCGATCTCGATCGAGTCGTCGATCTCGGGGTAGACGAAGAGGCTGGCGAAGCTGGTGTGGCGGCCGCCGGCGCTGTCGAATGGGCTTTTGCGCACCAGGCGGTGCACGCCGGTTTCTGTGCGCAGGTGACCAAACGCGTAGTCGCCCTCGACCTTCAGCGTCGCGCTCTTGATGCCGGCCACGTCGCCGGCGGTTTCGTCTTCCAGCGTGGCGGTGAAGCCCTTGCGTTCGCAGTACTTCAGGTACTGGCGCAGCAGCATGCCTGCCCAGTCGCAGGCTTCGGTGCCACCGGCACCGGCCTGGATGTCGATGAAACAGCTGCCGGGGTCGGCCGGGTTGCTGAACATGCGGCGGAACTCCAGCTGTTCCACCGTGTCGCGCAGCGTGTGGGCCTCGGCCTCGATGGCCTGCAGGCCGGCTTCGTCGCCTTCTTCCTTGCTCATCTCGTAGAGCTCGGCGTTGTCGGCGAGGTTGCTGGTGAGGTGCTTGATCGTGTCGACCACCGTTTCCAGCTGCTTCTTCTCGCGCCCCAGTTCCTGGGCGCGCTTGGGTTCGTTCCACACCGCGGGGTTTTCCAGCGCGGCGTTGACCTCGTTCAGGCGCAGGGCTTTGCGGTCGTAGTCAAAGATACCCCCGGAGCTGCTCGGTCCGGGCGCTCAGGTCGGCGAGCAGCGTGCCGATCGAGTTGATGCGTTCGATGTCCATGGTGGCGAGTGGGCCTGGTTGCGGGCTGAACCCGTCATTTTCGCATGCGGCCAGGCGATGAAAAACGGCGCCCTGGGGCGCCGTTGCCGGGGAGCGCGCAGCGCGCGTTCAGTCGTTGCGGCGGCGACGCGACAGATAACCGACGACGAGCAGGCCGCAGAGCAGCAGCGCGTAGGTCTCGGGCTCGGGCACCGGCGCGGTGATGTCGCCAGGGCCGCGGATCAGCGTGGCGTAGCGGCCGAGGTCGGTGTTCGCGAAGCCGGTCGTCACCAGCACGTAGACGACGCCGGTGCTCAGCGAGACGTCGAAGCCCGACAGCCCGATGTTGCCGTTGTAGTCGTCGTTGCTGATCAGGCCATTGGCCGTGGCATTGCCCGGATCGAAGCTGCCGCCGTACAGGAACAGCATGTTGTCCCAGCGGTCGGCCAGCGGCAGCGCCAGGCTGCGGAAGCTGTAGGTGCCGGTGGTGTCGACGCTGAAGCTGAAGCTGTCGTAGGCGACATCGGTGCCCACCGCCGACAAGCCGCTGAAGCCGTCGAGGCTGCGGTTGAAGGTCGGGCTGCCGGTGGTGTCGTCGATGTAGAAATACGCCGATGCCTGCGAGGCGTACAACGCCAGGCTGAGAAACAGCGACCTGGCCAACCAACGGAAGGTGCGCATGGAATCCTCTCCTAGAAACTGTGACAGCTTTGAGATGCAAGGATAGTGCCGGATGGCACCCTGCAGCCCTGCCGAACCCCCATGGTCTTGGGGCTCGCCCGCTGTTTTTTGTAAGTAACTGAAGTGATTTCAGTGGGTCTCGGTCAGAAATTCGACGACGCAGGCCGCCAGCGCCGCCGGCTGATCGTGGTGCAACATGTGGGCGCACGCCGGCAGGGCGTGGCGGCGCAGCCGCCGCACCAGGGCGAGGCGGGCCTCGAAGTCCTCGCGCGGGTAGCGCTGGCCCCACCAGCGCGTGATGTCGGTGTCCTGGCCTTCCACCCACAGCACCGGGGCTTCGATGCGCTTCCAGGTCGCCAGCACCTCGTCCTTGCGGTACAGGACGGGGTTCACACGTTTGTGCGCCGGGTCACCTTGCACGTGCCAGCGCCCGTCGGCCTGCAGCGCCGCCCAGTGCGGTGCCAGCCAGGCTGCCTTGTCGGGTGTCAGCCGCGGGTTGTTGGCCATCAGGCGTTCGGCCACGGCCTCCAGCGTGTCGTAGCTGCGCAGCTGGGCCGGTGTCTTCAATTCGTCCAGCCACTGCAGCAGGCGTTTCGGTGCCTGTTCGGCATGGGTTTCCGGCAGGCCGAAACCTTCGAGGTTGACCAGGCACCGCACCCGTTCGGGGCGCAGGCCGGCATAACTCATCACCACGTTGCCACCCATGCTGTGGCCGAGCAGGTCAACAGCGCTGTCGGGTGCGATGCGGTCGAGCAGCTGGTCCAGGTCGGCCAGGTAGTCCGGGAACCAGTAGGTGTCGGCGACCGGGGTGCTGCTGCGGCCGAAACCGCGCCAGTCCGGGGCCAGCACCAGCCGCGGCCGCTTGTTGGCGGCCGCCAGGGCGTCGACGAAAAACTGGAACGAGGCGCCGACGTCCATCCAGCCGTGCATCAGCACCAGCGGCGGGTGGGCGGCGTCGACCAGCGAGGCATCGCCCCAGCGGTGCAGGTGGTAGTCCAGGCCACGGATGCGGTGGAAATCGCTGCTGGCATGGCGCTGGGCGCGGTAGGCGGTGTGCATGCCGGCACTGTAGGCCAGCGGCCCCGGCGCCGGCTGCTGCCGGGGTGACAATGGCCGCATGACGACGACCACCGCCGCTTTCCGCCTGCGCCCCGCCGAGCCGCGCGACCTGCCGGCCATCACCGGCCTGATCCGCGAACTCGCCGAGTTCGAGCACCTCGCGCACCTGGTACAGACCACGCCGGAGGCGCTGCATCCGCACCTGTTCGGCGAACGGCCTGTGGCCGAGGCCTTCGTGGCCGAAGCGGGCGAGGCCGGCAGCGTCGTCGCGTTTGCGCTGTTCTTCACCAACTTCTCGACCTTCCTGGCCAAGCCCGGCCTGTACCTGGAAGACCTCTACGTGCAGCCGGCCTGGCGCGGCCACGGCATCGGCCAGGCGTTGCTCGAGCGCCTGGCTGCGCTGGCCGTCGAACGCGGCTGCGGCCGCTTCGAATGGAGTGTGCTGGACTGGAACGAGAACGCGATCCGCTTCTACCAGCGCATGGGCGCGACGGTGATGCCGGACTGGCGCATCTGCCGGGTGGCCGGCGATGCGCTGCTGAACTTCAGCGCAGCGTCAGCGCCATCAGCTTCTCCGCAGTGACGCGGATGTTGATGCCACGTTCGCCGACGACGCCGACGACGGCGTGCTGGCGCTGCGCGGTGTCGACACGTTCGGGCTGCGGCAGCGCCGCGCCGCCGGGGCCGGACAGGCAGGCGACGATGGGTGTGGTCACCATCGGTCCGCGTTCGACGACGATGCCGACGGCGCCCGAGGCCAGGCGCACGTAGCAGCCGGGCGGGTAGACGCCGAACTCCTTCACCAGTGCCGCCGTCATCGGGTGGCCGGGGTCCTGCATGAACATCTGGCGGCCGGCAACGTCGGCCGACAGCGCCTCGCGGTGGCCGCGTGCCGACAGCTTGGCGGTGTAGACATCGGCGCGGCGCGCCAGCGAAGCCAGCTCGCTGACCTCGGTGCAGCCACGCGGGTAGCCGCTGCCGTCCTCGATCTCGTGGTGCGTGGCCACGGCCTGCAGCCAGTCGTCGTCGGCCACGCCGGACAGCGCCAGCAGCTCCATGCTGTGCACCGGGTGCATCTTCAGCGCTTCCAGCTGCTCGGCGCTGGGTGCGGCGCGCTGCTGCGCCAGGTCGCCTTGCAGCTCCAGCATCGAGACGTTCATCGTCAGCGCAACCTTGAACACACGCTCCACGGCCTGGGCGTCCCAGCCCAGGCGCTGGGCCACCAGGAAGGCGGTGATCGCGCTGTTCAGCGAGCGCCGCACGCCATAGGCGGTGCGGTCGCCGCCTTCGTTGCGCAGCACCTGGAAGATCGCCAGGTCGGGGTCACGTTCGATCAGCGCCAGCACCGGCTTGGCGGCGTCGTCCAGCGCACCGCGGAAGCCGTCGTGCGGCGCATGCTGCAGCGCGCTCGACACCCGCTGCAGGCATTGCTGCCAGCGCTGCGGCAGCTGCTCGCGCGGCAGCTGCTTCAGCCGTTCGGCCGGGCTTTGCAGCTCGGCGATGTCGACCAGCGCACCACGCTCGAACAGCGCCAGCAACTGGTCTTCGCCATCCACCGTCTGCCCGCGGGCCAGCAGCAGCGTGTGGTCGCTGTTGCGCACGTTGAAGGGCAGCGGTTCACCGACTCGGATGCGGTGCTTGACGGCCGACAGCGCTGTGAGTTGCATGGTCTTGCTCTTCTTGTCCCAGGTTGTGCGGATGGCCAAAGCGCGCCGGGCGTGCCTTGCCGCTGCATGGATTTCGGCCCCGACCCCGGGAACTTGACTGCCGCAGTGGGTGAAGCTCCCGAGGCGGCGTGACGCAGCCCTCGCATAAGCTGGCCGCCATGCGCAAATCACAAGAAGCACAAGTGGCTGACCACCACGCTGCACTGCATCACCACTTCCGCTGGCAGGTGCCGGCCCGCTTCAACATCGCCGATGTCTGCTGCACACGCTGGGCGCGCAGCCGGCGCATCGCCGTGCGCTGGCAGAACGAGGCCGGCGGCGCCGGCACGCTGAGCTACCGCGCGCTGCATGCACAGGCGAACCGCCTCGCGGCGGCGCTGCGGCGCCTGGGTGTGCAGCGTGGCGACCGGGTTGCCGTCGTCATGCCGCAGCGGCCCGAGACGGCCGTGGCCCACATCGCGCTGTACCGGCTGGGTGCGGTGGCCATGCCCTTGTCGATGCTGTTCGGCCCCGAGGCCCTGGCCTACCGGCTGCAGGACAGCGCGGCCGTGGTCGCCATCGTCGACGAGAGCGCCATCGCCAACCTGCTGGCGGTGCGCGGCGACTGCCCCGCGCTGCACACGCTGCTGGCCGTGGGCGGCGCGGCGGGGCAGGGCGACATCGACTGGACGGCGGCGCTGGCGCGTGAACACGCGGCCTTCACCAGCGTCGACACCCACGCCGACGAAGCCGCGGTGCTGATCTACACCAGCGGCACCACCGGCCCGCCCAAGGGTGCGCTGGTGCCGCACCGGGCGCTGATCGGCAACCTCAGCGGTTTTGTCTGCAGCCAGAACTGGATCGGCGACGACATGGTGTTCTGGAGCCCCGCCGACTGGGCCTGGACCGGCGGCCTGATGGACGCCTTGCTGCCGACGCTGTACTTCGGCCGCGAGATCGTCGCCTGGCAGGGCCGCTTTGCACCCGAGATGGCGTTCGAGTTGATGCAGCGCCACGGCGTCACGCACAGTTTTCTGTTCCCCACGGCGCTGAAGGCGATGATGAAGGCCGTGCCGCGCCCCCGCGAGCGCTACGACCTGCGGCTGCGTGCCGTGATGAGCGCCGGCGAAGCCGTCGGCGACGCCGTCTTCGGCTGGTGCCGCGACGCGCTGGGGCTGACGGTCAACGAGATGTTCGGCCAGACCGAGATCAACTACATCGTCGGCAACTGCGGCCGCCATGTGGATGCCACGGGCCGCGAGCACCCGGGCTGGCCGGCACGTGCCGGCAGCATGGGCCGCGCCTATCCGGGCCACCGCGTGGCCGTCATCGACGACGCCGGCCAGGAATGCCCGCTCGGCACGCCGGGCGACGTGGCCGTGCACCGCCGTGACGTGCACGGCGAGCCCGACCCGGTGTTTTTCCTGGGCTACTGGAACAACGCAGACGCCACACGTGGCAAGTTCACCGGTGACCCCGGCAACAGCTGGTGCCGCACCGGCGACACCGCGGTGATGGATGCCGACGGCTACCTCTGGTACCAGGGCCGCAGCGACGATGTGTTCAAGGCCGCCGGCTACCGCATCGGGCCCAGCGAGATCGAGAACTGCCTCGTCAAACATCCGGCGGTGGCCAACGCCGCCGTCGTGCCCAAGCCCGATGCCGAACGCGGTGCCGTGGTCAAGGCCTATGTCGTGCTGGCGGCCGGCCATGCCGGTGACGCGGCCCTGGTGGCGGCGCTGCAGCAGCATGTGCGTGGGCAGCTGGCGCCCTACGAGTACCCGAAGGAGATCGAGTTCATCGCCGCGCTGCCAATGACGACCACCGGCAAGGTGCAGCGGCGCGTGCTGCGCCTGCAGGAAGAGGCGCGTGCGCGTCAGCAGGGGCCGGCGGCAGGCGGCGGTGTGAAGTAGGCGTTGTTGAAGGGGTCGAGCTGGCTGGAGCGGGCCTGCTGCGTCATGCGGCACTCGTCGCCGCGGCGGTACATGCGGCGGCCGTCGGGCAGCACTTCGACACGCCAGCGGCCGTCGCCCGTGACACCTGCAATGCGGCTTTCGATGCTGCCGGGCCGCGCGCTGTTCGCACGTGCATCGTCCAGCGCCGGGTTGCGGCGGCGCTCGGGTGCCGAGGCCTGGCGTTGCTGGCTCGGGGGCAGGTCCAGCACCAGGGGGCGAGGCGCGGGGTCTGGCGT
>JBASTF010000014.1:0-11278 GCA_049274755.1 Rubrivivax sp.
TGCCAGCCGGTGGCGCTGCCGCTGACGGGCCGCATCGCGATGCAGTCCACCGGGCAGGCCGGCACACAGAGTTCGCAGCCGGTGCACTGGGCGTCGATCACCGTGTGCATCAGCTTGCTGGCACCGACGATGCAGTCCACCGGGCAGGCCTTGATGCACAGCGTGCAGCCGATGCACCAGGCTTCGTCGATGACGGCCAGCAGGCGCGGCCCCTCGTGGCCGTGGCTGATGTCCAGGGGCTTCACCGGCCGGCCGCTGATGGCCGCGAGGCGGGTGATGCCTTCTGCGCCCCCCGGCGGGCAGCGGTTGATGTCGGCCTCGCCGCTGGCCATGGCCTCGGCGTAGGCGCGGCAATCGGCGTAGCCGCAGCGTGTGCACTGCGTCTGCGGCAGTGCGGCATCGATGCGGTCGGCCAGCGAGGGCAGGGTGGCGGTGGCTGTCACCGCCGGATTATCAAGCGGCCTTGCGGCCTGCCGTGGCGCGCGCCGGCTTGTCGAAGCGCGTGATGAAGGCCTTCACCTCCGGGTAGACCTTCTCGCGCCAGCGCCGGCCCGAGAAGATGCCGTAGTGGCCCGCGCCCTGCACGTCGTAGTGGAACTGGCGGCTCTTCGGAATGCCGGTGCAGAGCCCGTGCGCGGCCTTGGTCTGGCCGGCGCCCGAGATGTCGTCGAGCTCGCCTTCGATGGTCAGCAGCGCCGCGCCGCTGATGTCCTGCGGCTGCACCAGCTGGCCGTTGACGTGCCAGGTGCCGTTGACGAGGGCGAAGTCCTGGAACACGGTCTTGATGGTGTCCAGGTAGTACTCGGCCGGCATGTCGAGCACGGCGTTGTATTCGTCGTAGAACTGGCGGTGCGCCTCGGCGCTGTCGTCGTCGCCGCGGATCAGGTCGCGGAAGTAGTCGTAGTGGCTGGACAGGTGGCGGTCGGGGTTCATCGCCACGAAGCCGCTGTGCTGCAGGAACCCCGGGTACACCGGGCGCCCGGCGCCGGGGAAGTTCGGCGGCACGCGGTGGATGACGTTGTTCTCGAACCAGCTGTAGCTCTTGTTCATCGCCAGGTTGTTCACGGCGGTCGGCGACTTGCGGGCGTCAATGGGGCCGCCCATCATCGTCATCGTGCGCGGCACGGTATCGCCGTTGCTGGCCTGCAGCGAGACGGCGGCCAGCACCGGCACCGTCGGCTGGCACACCGAGATCACATGCACCTCGGGGCCGATGAAGCGGATGAACTCCTGCACGTAGGCGACGTAGTCGTCCAGGTGGAAGGCGCCGGCATCGGCCGGCACCATGCGGGCATCGGTCCAGTCGGTGATGTAGACCTTGTGGTCGTTCAGCAGGCTTTTCACCGTGTCGCGCAGCAGTGTCGCGTGGTGGCCCGACAGCGGCGCCACCACCAGCACCGTGGGCTGCGACTTCATCGTCGCCAGCGCCTGCGGGTCGTCGGTGAAACGCTTGAAGCGCAGCAGCCGGCAAAAGGGCTTCTCGACGGCCACATGCTGCTGCACGGCCACCTGCACACCGTCGACGCTGGCGGCGGTGATGTTGAACTCGGGCTTCTCGTATTCCTTGGCCAGCCGGTGCAGCAGGTCGAAACCGGCCGAGACACGCTGCGCCATCGGCGTGTGCGCAAACGGCGACAGCGGGTGGTCGTAGAGCTTCGCGGCAGCGCTGGCGAATTCCGAGAACGGCGACATCAGCGCGCGCTGGGTCTCGTACAACTGATAGAGCATGAAGCGACTCCGGTCACGGCACCAGCCGCCACCACGAATGTTGCAGTGCAGCAAATGTACCTGTTTCACGCCCATCGTGCCGCTCTTTGGTGCACGGCAAACTCGCGAAAACACGTACGAAGCCGGCCTGTTTGGCCGGCTTTGTCACTTGCGCGACAGGGCGGCAGGCCTTATTGCATCACCCGGGCGATAGCCGCGACGACGGCGTCGATGTTCTTGCTGTTGATCGCAGCGACGCAGATGCGGCCCGAATCGACACCGTAGACACCGAATTCGCTGCGCAGGCGCTGCATCTGGGCCACCGAGAGCCCGGAGTAGCTGAACATGCCCTTCTGGCGCGTGATGTAGTCCAGCTCGCCCTGCACGCCGGCGGCGCGCAGCTTGGCCACCAGGGCGCTGCGCGTGGCGCGGATGCGTTCGCGCATGCCGGCGAGTTCGCTCTCCCACTGGTCGCGCAGCGCCGGTGTCGTCAGCACGGTGGCGACGACGGTGGCGCCGAAGGTCGGCGGGTTGCTGTAGTTGGTGCGGATGGCGATCTTCAGCTGCGACAGCACACGGCTGGCTTCGTCCTTGTCGGCGCAGACGACACTGAGCGCGCCGACCCGTTCGCCGTACAGCGAGAAGCTCTTGCTGAACGAGGTGGAGACGAAGAAGTTGATGCCGGCAGCCAGGAACTGGCCGATGACGGCGCCGTCTTCGGCGATGCCTTCGCCGAAGCCCTGGTAGGCCATGTCGAGGAAGGGCAGCAGGCCGCGGGCCTGGCAGGCGGCGACGATGGCGTCCCATTGCGCCGGCGTCAGGTCGCAGCCGGTGGGGTTGTGGCAGCAGGCGTGCAGCACCACGATGGTGCCGGCCGGGGCGGCGTTCAGCGCCGCCAGCATGGCGTCGAAACGCACGCCGCGGCTGGCAGCGTCGTAATACGGGTACTGGCCGACCTCGAAGCCGGCATTCGTGAACAGCGCGCGGTGGTTTTCCCAGCTCGGGTCACTGATCAGCACCTGGGCGGACGGGCTGACCCGCTTCAGGAAGTCGGCGCCGATCTTCAGGCCGCCAGTGCCGCCCAGGGCCTGCACGGTGGCGACGCGGCCGGCTTTCATCACCTCGCTGTCCGCGTCGAACACCAGGCCTTGCACGGCACGGTCGTAGGCGGCGATGCCGTCGATCGGCAGGTAGCCCTTGGCCTTGGGCGCTTCCAGCAACTGCTTCTCGGCGGCGGCCACACATTGCAGCACCGGCAGCTTGCCGTTGTCGTCGAAGTAGACACCGACGCCCAGGTTCACCTTGGCCGGGTTGGGGTCGGCGTTGAACTGCTCGTTGAGGCCGAGGATGGGGTCGCGCGGCGCCATCGGCACGGCGGCGAACAGGGAAGCGGACATGGCGGTTCCTGGAGGCGATGGACGACAGGGCGGACACGCGGGCTGCGCGCCCGGACCGGCTGCGCTACGCTTGCCGGTTCGGCCCTGATTCTAAGTGGCCGCTAAGGGTTGACCCGATGACCGAGCTTGCCGCCGTCGACGCCGCTCCTGTGCAGGGCGAGTTCGTCAGCTTTCCCGATTCGCCGTTCCAGCTGTTCCAGCCCTATCCGCCGGCCGGCGACCAGCCCACGGCCATCGCCCAGCTGGTCGAAGGTGTGGGCGACGGCCTGAGCTACCAGACGCTGCTGGGCGTGACCGGCTCGGGCAAGACCTTCACGATGGCCAACGTCATCGCGCAGCTGGGCCGCCCCGCCATCGTGTTTGCGCCGAACAAGACGCTGGCGGCACAGCTGTACTCGGAGTTCCGCGAGTTCTTTCCGAAAAACGCCGTCGAGTACTTCGTCAGCTACTACGACTACTACCAGCCCGAGGCCTATGTGCCGCAGCGCGACCTGTTCATCGAGAAGGACAGCGCGATCAACGAACACATCGAGCAGATGCGGCTCTCGTGCACCAAGAGCCTGCTGGAGCGGCGCGATGTCGTCATCGTCGCCAGCGTCAGCGCCATCTACGGCATCGGCAGCCCGGCCGACTACCACCAGATGGTGATGACGCTGCGTGTCGGCGACAAGCTGGGGCAGCGCGACATCATCGCGCAGCTGATCCGCATGCAGTACACCCGCAACGAGCTGGACTTCTCGCGGGGTTCTTTCCGCGTGCGCGGCGACACCATCGACGTGTTCCCGGCCGAACACAGCGAGCTGGCGCTGCGCATCGAACTCTTCGACGACGAGATCGAAAGCCTGCAGTTGCTGGACCCGCTGACCGGCAAGGTGCGGCAGAAGATCCCGCGATTCACCGTCTACCCCAGCAGTCACTACGTGACGCCACGGGAACGGGTCGTCGACGCGATCGCGACGATCAAGGACGAGCTGCGCGAGCGCCTGGACTTCTTCGTCAAGAACGGCAAGCTGGTCGAGGCGCAGCGCCTGGAGCAGCGCACCCGCTTCGACCTGGAGATGCTGCAGGAGGTGGGCCACTGCAAGGGCATCGAGAACTACACCCGCCACCTGTCTGGCGCCAGGCCCGGCGATCCGCCGCCGACGCTGGTGGACTACCTGCCGCGCGACGCCATCATGTTCATGGACGAAAGCCATGTGCTGATCGGCCAGTTCGGCGGCATGTACAACGGCGACCGCGCACGCAAGACCACGCTGGTGGAGTACGGCTTCCGCCTGCCGAGCGCGCTGGACAACCGGCCGCTGAAGTTCGAGGAGTTCGAAGGCAAGATGCGGCAGGCGATCTTCGTTACCGCGACACCGGCCGACTACGAAAAGACCCATGCCGGCCAGGTGGTGGAACAGGTGGTGCGGCCCACCGGCCTGGTCGACCCCGAGGTGCTGGTGCGCCCGGCCAGCACCCAGGTCGACGACGTGCTGCAGGAGATCCGCGACCGGGTCGAGATCAACGAGCGTGTGCTGATCACGACGCTGACCAAGCGCATGGCGGAACAGCTCACCGACTATCTGGCCGACAACGGCGTCAAGGTGCGCTATCTGCACAGCGACATCGACACGGTGGAACGTGTGGAGATCCTGCGCGACCTGCGGCTCGGAACCTTCGACGTGCTGGTCGGCATCAACCTGCTGCGCGAAGGCCTGGACCTGCCGGAGGTGAGCCTGGTGGCGATTCTCGACGCCGACAAGGAAGGTTTCCTGCGCGCCGAACGCAGCCTGATCCAGACCATCGGCCGTGCGGCGCGCAACCTGAACGGCAAGGCCATCCTCTACGCCGACAAGATCACCGACTCGATGCGCAAAGCCATCGACGAAACCGAGCGCCGGCGTGTCAAGCAGACGGCGCACAACACCGCGATGGGCATCGTGCCCAAGGCGCTGAACAAGAAGGTGCGCGACCTGATCGACGGTGTTGTTTCGGACAAGACGGCGAAGGACGAGATCAAGGCCGCGAAGGCGGCCGCCGAGGTCGAGGCCATGTCCGAGCGCGACCTGGGCAAACGCATCAAGGCGCTGGAAAAGCAGATGCTGGAACACGCGCGCAACCTCGAGTTCGAGAAGGCAGCGCGGGTGCGCGACCAGCTGGCGCTGCTGCGCGAGCAGGCCTTCGGCGCTCCAGGGCACGACGACAACGTGATGCCTGGCGCAGCGCGCCCGGGGCGCTGAGCGATACTCGACCGATGTGGTTCCGTGATCGTTCGGAGCGCGAGTTGCGCTCGCGTGTGTTGATGGTGTGCACCGGCAACATCTGCCGCTCGCCGACGGCCGAGGCCGTGTTGCGCAGCAAGATCGAGCGTGCCGGCCTGGGCCGTGTGGTGCAGGTGGATTCGGCCGGCACCACCGGCTACCACGCCGGCGAACCGCCGGACGCCAGGGCGCAGCGCCATGCCAAGCAGCGCGGTTACGACCTGTCGGCGCTGCGCGCGCGCAAGGTCGAACGTGCCGACCTCGAACGCTTCGACTGGGTACTGGCGATGGACGAAGGCCACCTCGACTGGCTGCAGAACCTGGTGCCGGCGGGGCAGGGCACCCGCGTCGGGCTGCTGATGGAGCACGCGCGCCGCTTTGCCGGCGAACGCGAAGTGCCCGACCCGTACTACGGCGCGCCGGCCGGATTCGACCGTGTGCTCGACCTCGTCGAAGACGCCTGCGACGGGCTGCTGGACCGCATCGCGACGGAGCTGGACTCAGGGAACTTCCGGATCAAAGCTTGACCAAAACAGTTGGTCTCCGGTATACTTGAGCAAACTTGTCGGAATCCACTTCCGGGAAAACCCGTAAGAATGTGGGTGACGACGCCGTCCGAAAGGGGTTCCCCATGCGTCTGACCACCAAAGGCCGCTTCGCCGTCACCGCGATGATCGATCTCGCGCTGCGTTCCAACACCGGCCCGGTGGCCCTGGCCGCCATCAGCCAGCGCCAGCAGATCTCGTTGTCCTACCTGGAGCAACTGTTCGGCAAGCTGCGCCGCCACGAACTGGTGGAAAGCACCCGCGGCCCCGGCGGCGGTTATTCGCTGGGCCGTGCGTCCGACCAGATCACCGTCGCCGACATCATCACCGCCGTCGACGAGCCCATCGATGCCACCGGCTGCGGCGGCAAGGAAAGCTGCATGGGCGAGGACTCGGGCAAGTGCATGACCCACGACCTCTGGGCCAGCCTGAACGCCAAGATGATCGAGTACCTGAACTCGATCTCGCTGAAGAAGCTGGTCGACGAGCAGCTGGCCAAGGGTGTGTCGATCGAAGAAGCGCCGGTGAAGCGCGCGATCTCGTCGCAGCCCGTCGTCAAGCCGATCAAGATCACCGCGCCGAACTCCGTGTTCGCCTTCGGCAACTCGTTCACGAAGTGAGCGAGATGACGGTTCGTCGGTTCAGCAATTCGTTCACCAAGTAAATCGCCCATGACGCCGCATTTCCCGATCTACATGGACTATGGCGCGACGACGCCGGTGGACCCGCGTGTCGTCGACCTGATGGTGCCCTGGCTGCGCGAGCACTTCGGCAACCCGGCCTCGCGCAGCCACGCCTGGGGCTGGGAAGCCGAAGAAGCGGTGGAGAAAGCGCGTGAGCAGGTGGCTTCGCTGATCCATGCCGACCCGCGCGAAATCGTCTGGACCTCGGGTGCCACCGAGTCCATCAACCTGGCGATCAAGGGCGCGGCGCATTTCTACAGCAGCCGCGGCAAACACCTGATCACGTTGAAGACCGAGCACAAGGCCGTGCTCGACACGATGCGCGAACTGGAACGCCAGGGTTTCGAAGTGAGCTACCTCGACGTGCAGGAAGACGGCCTCGTCGACATCGACAAGTTCAAGGACGCGCTGCGGCCGGACACCATCCTGGCTTCGGTGCTGCTGGTGAACAACGAGATCGGTGTCATCCAGGACATCGTGGCGCTGGGCACGCTGTGTCGCGAGCGCGGCATCATCTTCCACGTCGACGCGGCGCAGGCCACCGGCAAGGTGGCCATCGACATCGGCGCGCTGCCGGTGGACCTGATGAGCCTGGCCTCGCACAAGACCTACGGGCCCAAGGGCATCGGCGCGCTGTACGTGCGGCGCAAGCCGCGTGTGCGCATCGAGGCGCAGATGCACGGCGGCGGCCACGAACGTGGCATGCGCAGCGGCACGCTGCCCACGCACCAGATCGTCGGCATGGGCGCGGCCTTTGCCATCGCCAAGGCCGAGATGGGTGCCGAGATCGAACGCATCCGCATGCTGCAGAAGCGCCTGCTGGACGGCATCGGCGGCATCGAACAGGTGTTCATCAACGGCCACCTCGAGCGGCGCGTGCCGCACAACGTCAATGCGAGCTTCAACTTCGTCGAAGGCGAATCGCTGATCATGGGCATCAAGGGCCTGGCCGTCAGTTCCGGCTCGGCCTGCACCTCGGCCAGCCTGGAACCCAGCTACGTGCTGCGTGCCCTGGGCCGCAGCGACGAACTGGCGCATTCCAGCCTGCGCATGACGATCGGCCGTTTCACGACGCTGGAAGACATCGACTACGCAGTGGACACGCTGCAGGACCGTGTGGCCAAGCTGCGCGAACTGTCGCCGCTGTGGGAGATGTTCAAGGACGGCGTGGACCTCAGCACCATCCAGTGGGCAGCACACTAGGAGAAACACAATGGCATACAGCGACAAGGTCGTCGACCACTACGAAAACCCGCGCAACGTCGGTTCCTTCGAAAAGGGCGACGAGACGGTGGGCACCGGCATGGTCGGCGCTCCGGCCTGCGGCGACGTGATGAAGCTGCAGATCAAGGTCAACCCCGAGACCGGGCTGATCGAGGACGCACGCTTCAAGACCTATGGCTGCGGCTCGGCGATTGCGTCGAGTTCGCTGGTCACCGAATGGGTCAAGGGCAAGAGCCTGGACCAGGCGCTGACGATCAAGAACACGCAGATCGCCGAGGAACTGGCGCTGCCGCCGGTGAAGATCCATTGCTCCATCCTGGCCGAAGACGCGATCAAGGCCGCGGTGCAGGACTACAAGGCCAAACACGGCGCCGAAGCCGCGGCGGCGGCCGCGAACTGATCCGGCGATGGCGGTCACCCTCACCGAAGCAGCGGCACGGCACGTGAACCGCTACATCACGCGGCGCGGCAAGGGCGTCGGCGTGCGCCTGGGCGTCAAGACCACGGGTTGCTCGGGCCTGGCCTACAAGCTCGAATACGCCGACGACATCGCACCCGAAGACGTGATCTTCGAGGGTCATGGCGTGAAGGTGCTGGTCGACCCCAAGAGCCTGCCCTATATCGACGGCACCGAACTCGACTTCGTGCGTGAAGGTCTGAACGAGGGCTTCAAGTTCCACAACCCGCGCGAGAAAGACCGCTGCGGCTGCGGCGAATCGTTCCGCGTCTGACACCACTGCCAGGATCTCGACGAGGCGCGGCTGCAGGCCGCGCTTCTTGTTTCCAAGCCATGCTGACCATCCGCCCCGAACGACCCGACCAGCCCGAGGTCGTGGCCTTGCTCGATGCACTCGATGCCTACCTCGGCGAGCTCTACGAGCCCGAGGACAACTACCTGCTCGACGTGCAGGCCTTGCTGGCGCCGGAGATCAGCTTCTTCGTCGCCCGGCGCGACGGCGTGGCCGTGGGCACCGGCGCCGTGCGCCGCAGCGGCGATGGCTACGGCGAGGTCAAGCGCATGTACGTGGCGCCGTCGCAGCGCGGCCAGCGCATCGCCGAGCAGCTGCTGCAAGGTCTGGAAACAACGCTGAAGGCCGAGGGTTTTGCCAGCGCCAAGCTGGAGACGGGCCGCGACCAGCACGAGGCGTTGCGACTGTACGAACGCTGCGGCTACACGCGTTGCCCGGCCTTCGGCGGTTACCCCGACAACGGCTTGTCGGTGTTCCTGGAGAAACGCCTGTGAAGCTGTCGGACGACGACTTCACGCTGTTCGGCCTGCCACAGCGCCAGGCCCAGGACCGCAGTGCGCTCGATGCGCGCTGGCGCCAGTTGCAGGCCGAGGTGCACCCCGACCGTTTTGCCGCCGAAGGCGCGGCCGCGCAGCGTGTGGCCATGCAGTGGGCCGTGCGTGTCAACGAGGCCCATGCCCGGCTGAAGGACCCGCTGTCGCGTGCTGCCTACCTCTGTGAACTGCGCGGCGCGCCGGTCGCGGCCGAGAACAACACGGCAATGCCGCCGGCCTTCCTGATGCAGCAGATGCAGTGGCGCGAGGCGCTGGAAGAAGCCGCGGGCCTGGCCACCGTCGAAGCCCTGTCCGACGAAGTGGCGCAGTCCGAACGTGGCTTGCTCGCCGACCTGCAGCGCCGCCTGGACGACGAAGGCGATGCCGCCGCCGCGGCGGCCGACGTGCGTGCGCTGATGTTCGTGCGCCGCTTCCGTGCCGACATCGAGCGCCGCCTCGATGTGCTGGACACCACCCGCTGAGCTGCCATGGCCCTGCTGCAGATCTCCGAACCCGGCCAGGCGCCGGACCCCCACCAGCGGCGCATCGCCGTCGGCATCGACCTGGGCACCACACATTCGCTGGTGGCCTCGTTGCGCCACGGCGTCGCCGAATGCCTGCCCGACAGCCAGGGCCGTGTGCTGCTGCCGTCGGCCGTGCGATATCTCGAAGGCGGCCGGCGCCAGATCGGTGTCGACGCACGTGCGGTGCAGGCCGAGGATCCGGAAAACACCCTGGTCTCGGTGAAGCGTTTCATGGGCCGCCGCCTCGCCGACATCGCCGATGCCGGCAAGCTGCCTTACCGCTTCGTCGACCAGGCGGGCATGGTGGCGATCAGCACCCGCGACGGCGACAAGACGCCGGTCGAGGTGTCGGCCGAAATCCTGGCCAGCCTGCGCCAGCGTGCCGAAGACAGCTTCGACACCGACGAGCTGTTCGGCGCGGTGATCACCGTGCCGGCTTATTTCGACGACGCCCAGCGCCAGGCGACCAAAGACGCCGCGCAGCTGGCCGGGCTGAACGTGCTGCGGCTGATCAGCGAACCGACGGCCGCCGCCGTGGCCTACGGGCTGGACAACGGCAGCGAAGGCCTCTATGCCGTCTACGACCTGGGCGGCGGCACCTTCGACATCTCGCTGCTGCGCCTGCACCGGGGTGTGTTCGAGGTCGTGGCCACCGGCGGCGACGCGGCCCTGGGCGGCGACGACATCGACCAGGCGCTGGCCGACTGGGCGCTGGCCCAGGCCGGTGTTGCGGCGACGACACCGCAGCTGAAACGTGCCGCCCTGGTGGCGGCCCGTGCGGCGAAAGAAGCGCTGAGCGATGCCGACACGGCGACCTGGCAGCTGGATGCCAGCCACGCCGTGGCCGTCACACGCAGCCAGCTCGAGACCCTGGCCCGGCCGCTGGTCGACCGCACGCTGGCTGCCGTGCGCAAGGTGCTGCGCGACGCCCAGCTGCGCCGCGACGAGGTGCAGGGTGTCGTGATGGTCGGCGGCAGCACCCGCATGCCGCTGGTGCGGCGCGCCGTCGGCGAGCTGTTCGGCCGCGAGGTGTTGACGAACCTGAACCCCGACGAGGTCGTGGCCCTGGGCGCCGCGATCCAGGCCAATGCGCTGGCCGGCAACGCGAAGGACGGCGAACTGCTGCTGCTGGACGTCATCGCGCTGAGCCTGGGCCTGGAAACCATGGGTGGTCTGGTCGAACGTGTGATCGAGCGCAACACGACGATCCCTGTGGCCAAGGCCCAGGAGTTCACGACCTTCAAGGACGGCCAGACCGCGATGGCCATCCATGTGCTGCAGGGCGAACGCGACCTCGTCGACGAATGCCGCTCGCTGGCGCGTTTCGAACTGCGTGGCATCCCGCCGATGGCCGCCGGCGCCGCACGCATCCGCGTCACCTTCCAGGTCGATGCCGATGGCCTGCTCAGCGTTTCGGCGCGGGAGCAGACCTCGGGCGTCGAGGCCTCGGTGCTCGTCAAGCCCAGCTACGGCCTGGCCGACGCGCAGATCGCGCAGATGCTGCAGGACGGGTTTGCCCATGCCGATGCCGACATGGCGGCGCGCAAGCTGCGCGAAGCCCGCGTCGAAGCCGAGCGCATGGTGCTGGCCACCAGTGCAGCGCTGGCCGCCGATGCGGCACTGCTGCCGGCCGACGAACTGGCGGCGATCGAAGCCTTGCTCGTCGCCACCAC
>JBASTF010000015.1:0-2639 GCA_049274755.1 Rubrivivax sp.
CTCGAACGCCGCGCGATGGCCGCGGCGCTGCAAAGCACCGGCGGCAACCGCATGGCGGCGGCGCGGCTGCTGAAGATCTCGCGCGCAGCCTTCTACGACAAGCTCGCCCGTTACCCGGAGCTGGCTGCGTTGCAGCGCTGACACGCCAGCGTCCGCCAATCGATCGCATCATCGCAGTGGCCCCGGCCCGCCGCCGGCTGCGGGGTCGCACAAGGGAGGTCCTGGCATGGACGAACTGACGAACCTGATGGCGCGCAACGGCTTCCTGCCGCACGGCTACTGCTTTCAGTGGTCGCCCGGCCTGCTGTGGACCATGGTCGGATCGGATGTCGCGATCGCGCTGGCCTACTTCTCGATCCCGTTGGTCATCGTCTCCTACGTGCGGCAGCGGCCGCAGGTCAACCTCGGCGGCCTGGCCAGCCTGTTCGGCGCCTTCATCTTTGCCTGCGGCATCACCCATGTGCTGGACGTGTGGACGATCTGGCGCCCCGACTACCCGCTGCATGCGGCAGCCAAGCTGGCCACTGCTGTGGTGTCGGTGTTCACCGCGGTGACGGCCTGGCGGCTGCTGCCGCAGGCGCTGGCGATTCCGTCGGTCGACGAACTGCGCAGCGCGGTGGCGGCGCTGAAGACCGAAGCCGACCGCCGCCACAGCGTCGAAGACCGGCTGCTGGAGATCGAACAAAGCCTGGCCGTGACGCTGGCCACCATCGACGCCGCCTTCATCACCACCGACGCCAAGGGCCATGTCACGCGCATCAACGAGGTGGCCGAGCGCATCACCGGCTGGAGCGCGGCCGAGGCCACCGGCCGCAGCGTCTGGGAGGTGTTCAACCGCGCCGGCCGTTCGCCCGAGATGCTGCTGCGCAACCCGGTCGATGTGCTGGTCGACAGCGGCTGGTCGGCGTCGACCCGCCAGGCCCTGGTCTGCATCCGCCGCGACGGCCGCCATGTGCCGGTGGAACTGCATGCCGACCTGACACGGCTGGAAGACGGCCAGGTGCGTGGCATGACCATCATCTTCCGCGACGTCGAACGCCTGACCAGCGCCGAGGCCGAGGTGCGGCGGCTGGCCGCCGTCGTCGAATCGTCCAGCGACGCCATCGTCGTGCAGACGCTGGACGGCCGCATCACCGACTGGAACGCCGCCGCCGAACGCATGTTCGGCCATGCCGCCGCCGACGCCGTGGGCCGGCAGATGCAGATACTGCTGCCGCCGGAGTGCGAGGCCGAGGAACTGCGCGTGCTGGCCGGCCTGGCGCGCGGCGAGACGCTGCCGCCCTTCCGCACCGTGCGGCTGACGAAGGACGGTCGCCGCCTCGAGGTCTCGGTGCAGGTCTCGCCGATCCGCGACGCCCATGGCCGCATCGTCGGCGGCGCCAACGCGGCACGTGACCTGACGCACCAGCGCCAGATCGAGACCGCCCTGCGCCAGAGCGAAGCGCGGCTGCGCTTTGCGCTGGAGTCCGCCGGCATCGGCGACTGGGAGCTCGACGCCCGCAGCGAACGGTTGCAGCGTTCGCGCCGCTTCGACCTGTGTTTTGGCCATGCCGAGTCGCCGCTGCACTGGAGCCGCACGCAGATGCTGGCCTGCGTGCACGACGAAGACCGCGCTGCGGTGGCCCAGTCGCTGGACACGGCGCTGGACAGTGCAAGGCCCTGGCATGCCGAGTTCCGCGTGCTGTGGCCCGACGGCAGCCGGCACTGGCTGCGCATGGACGCACGGCCGGCGCACGACGGCGGCGTGCTGCGCCTGGTGGGCATCGTCGCCGATGTCGGCGACGCACGCCTGGCCGACGAAGCGCGCGAACAGGCGCAGCAGCTCGAGGCCGAGAACCGGCGCATGCAGGAATCCAGCCGGCTGAAGAGCCAGTTCCTGGCCAACATGTCGCACGAACTGCGCACGCCGCTGAACGCGGTGATCGGCTTTGCCGACTTGCTGCGCAACGACATCGCGGCACCGGGCCCGGAGAAGCGGGGCGAGTACCTGGGGCACATCGCCAGCAGCGGGCGCCATCTGCTGCGCGTCATCAACGACGTGCTCGACCTGTCGAAGATCGAGGCCGGCAAGCTCGACTTCCAGCCGGCGCCGCTGGACCTGCCGGCGCTGGTCGACGAGGTGATCGGCAATGTCGGCACGCAGGCGGCGGCGCGGCGTCTGGAGATCACGACCAGCCTCGCAGACGAACTGCAGACGCTGCACCTGGACGGCTCGCGGCTGCGCCAGGTGCTCTACAACTACCTGTCCAACGCCATCAAGTTCACCGAGCCTGGCGGCCGCATCGCCGTGCGTGCGCTGGCCGAAGGGCCGCAGCTGTGGCGGCTGGAGGTGGAGGACAGCGGCGCCGGCATCGCCGCGGCCGACCTGCCGCGGCTGTTTGTCGAGTTCCAGCAGCTCGACGGCGGCTATGCCAAGCGCCACCAGGGCACGGGCCTGGGCCTGGCGCTGACCCGTCGTCTCGTCGAAGCCCAGGGCGGGCGCGTCGGTGTCTACAGCACGCCGGGGCAGGGCAGCCGCTTCTATGCCGTGCTGCCGCGCCAGGCCGGCAGCACGCTGGTTGACGACGGCGCGCCCAGGTTGCTGGTGGCGGCCAACGACCACCCGCTGCGGGATGCGCTGGCGCGCCAACTGGCCACCG
>JBASTF010000016.1:0-8283 GCA_049274755.1 Rubrivivax sp.
GGCCGCAGAAGCAGTCGCCGGTGGCCACGCAGTGTTCGGCGTCCACCAGGGCCTGCGGCAGGCAGTCCGAGGCCAGCAGCAGGTAGCGCCGGTTCGACTCGTCGGACCAGCGCACCGCCGCGGCGTCGGCGCCGGCCACACGCCGCACCTGGCGCACAAAACCCTGGGCCAGGTCGTCCAGCGTCGTGGCGCTGGCGGCAAAGGCCGCGGCTTCGTACAGCGCGGCCAGGCGGCTGTGCTGGCGCTCCAGGCCCAGCGTCTTCTGCTGCACCTTGGCCTCGAGACTCTGGTACAGGCCCTGCAGCGTCTGCGCCATCTGGTTGAAGCCGCCGGCCAGGGCGCCGAACTCGTCGTTCGATGCCACCTCGACCCGCGCCGCCAGGTCGCCGGCGGCGACACGCGCCAGCCCGGCCTGCAGCCGCGCCAGCGGGTTGAAGACAAACAGGTAGGCCGAATACAGCAGGGCCACGGCGCTGGCGATGGTCAGCGCCACCATCACGAGCTGGAAGGCGTTGAGCACGGCCGTCAGCCGCGCCAGCTGCGATTCGATGGCGTCGACAAACTGGTCGATCTGCTGCACAAAGACCTCGGCACGCTGCGCGGCGGCCAGCGCTGCCGGTGGCGGTGTGGCCGACCAGTCCTGGCGCAGCTGCTGCCAGTCCTGCTGCACGTCGCCGAAGGCTGCCTGCGACCGTGTGTCGCGCGGCACGAACAGCGGCCGTGCCGGGTCGCCGCTGCGCAGCACGGCCACACTCTGGTCGAACTGCGCCACCAGCGTGGCGATGCGTGCCGCGTCGCCGCCGGCCAGCGTCTGCGCCAGGCGCCAGGTCTGCATGCGCATGCGCCCGGCCTCGTTGACGGCGGCCGCGCCGCCTTCGAGCTGCCAGGTCACCCACAGCGTCAGTCCGATCGACGCCAGCGCCATGCCCAGCAGCACGGCGCCGATGGCGCCGAGCTTGGCCGACAGCCGCCGTGGCCCGTGCATCGCGTCACCAGACGCCGGTGGGGCGCCAGCGGGCATGGACCAGCGGCGGGTTCATGCAAACAGGCCCAGCGGGTGGTGTGCACGTGCGATGCTGGCCATGCCCAGCAGCACCAGCAAGGCGGCGGCGTAAGCCCAGGCCTGCCGGCGCTTCAGCGCCAGCGTGCCCAGGCCGATGTAGACCACGAGCAGCAGCAGCTTGCTGCCCAGCCAGGCATCGCGCAGCGGCTGCAGCGCCAGCAAGGCCCACAACGTGGCGCCGGCGGCCAGCAGCAAGCTGTCGATGGCCACGCTGACCAGCCGCCAGCGGCGTGCCATCGGCCAGGCCTGCCCGGCCAGCCGCGCTGCACCACGGGCCGCGAACAGCGACCCGCTGGCAAGCACCAGGCCCACATGGGCTGTCTTCAGCGGCAGGTAGAACTCGGCGAGCGGCATGGCGGGATGATGCCTGCGGCCCCGGGACCCGGATTGACCGGGATCAAGCGTGCCGGCCCTCAGACCGGCTGCGACGGCTCCACATACGCGGCATACGGGCCCGTGCCGGCGTGGGGTGACGCCGACGCGGCGACGAAGGCGCCGCGCTGCACGTCGAACACATGCACCTCGCCGTCTTCGATGACGTAGTGCCAGCCGTGCAGCGACAGCTGCTGCCGCTCGACACGTTCGCGCACCATCGGGTAGTCCATCAGCCGTTCGAGCTGCAGCACGACGGCACGCTGCTCGGTGCGGCGCAGCACCTCGGGGCCGGGCTCGGCCACCGGCAGCCTGGCTTCGCGCCCAAGTTCGAGCCAGGCGGCCAGGTGGTGGGCGGCCGGGTCGACCTCGCCATACAGCGCGCGGATGCCGCCGCAGTGGCTGTGGCCGCAGACGACGATGCGCCGCACGTCGAGGTTCAGCACCGCGAACTCGATCGCCGCCGCCGTGCCGTGGTAACCCGCCGAACCGTCGTAGGGCGGCACGAAGGCGCCGACGTTGCGCACCAGGAACAGCTCGCCCGGCCCGGTGCCCGTCAGCAGGTAGGGCACCAGCCGCGAGTCGGAGCAGCCGATGAACAGCGTCGTCGGGTGCTGGCCATCGTCGACCAGGTGGCGGAAGGTGGACTGGTACAGCGGGAACGCGTCGTCGTGGAAACGCCGCAGCCGGTGCAGCAGCTCGTCGGACATGGCCGGCTCGCTGCCCGTCATTGCAGCAGCGGGCTGGTCGCAGTGTCCAGGTCCACGCCGGCCAGGCTGGCCTCGCCGGCCAGCAGCTGCAGGTACTGGCGCAGCGCGGTGGCGAAGCTCTGCTGGCGCAGCAGCTGGGCGACGGCGGGCTGCACGGCTTCGAAGTCCGGCAGCATGCCGGGCTCACGCGCCAGCACCTCGACGACATGCAGGCCGAAGCGGCTGTGCACCAGGCGCGGCAGCACGCCGATCTCGGCATGGCCGAAGACCTCGCGCGCAAACTCGGGTGCGCAGTCGGCAGCGCCCAGCCAGCCCAGGTCGCCCCCTTGTTCACCGCTGGGGCAGTTCGAGCCGCTGCGGGCACGCTCGGCAAAACTTCCGCTGTCGCAGCGCAGGTCCAGCAGGCAGGCCTCGGCGTGCTGGCGCAGTGCGGCGACGTCCACGCCCGGGGTCACCGCAAACAGCAGGTGGCGCAGCTGCACCCGTTCGCCGACGGCAAATCGCCGGGCATGGGCTGCGTGGTAGCGCCGGCAGTCGTGTTCGTCGGGCTCGGGGCGCTGCAGCGCCCGGTCCAGCAGGGTCTCGATGGCCCCGGCCGCAGCGCTGCTGATGGCACCCTGCTGCGGTGCCGGGTCGTCGGCAGCCAGCAGGCCGGCGCGCATCGCAGCCTGGCGCAGCAGCTCGGTGCAGGCACGCTGGCGGCGTTCGTCGTCGGCGATGGTTTCGCCGGGTGCGACGATGGGCACGCCGTTGATCGCAGCGGCGCGGTTCATGCCTGCCTCCGCGGCTGGTTGCGGCCGGCCGGCAGGTTGAGCCGGCGTGAGCGCACGATCTGGTAGGGCCTGAACAGGTAGGCCACCGAGGCCAGGCCGCTCCACACGTGCACGAGGCGGCTGAACGGGAACAGCAGGAAGATCGTCATGCCCAGCACCATGTGCAGCTTGAACGGCCAGTCCAGCGCCAGCAGGGCCGCGGCGTCGGGGCGGAAGGTGACGATGCGCTGCGCCCAGTCGGCCAGCACCAGCATGGCGTGTGCGTCGCCGCGGTGCGCAAAGGAGAACGGCAGCGTCACCAGGCCCAGGCACAGCTGCACCCACAGGATGACGAGGATGGCCAGGTCGGTGCGGTGGCTGGTGAGGCGGATGCGCGGGTCGAACAGGCGCCGGTGCAGCAGCAGCGTCAGCCCGACGAAACACACGAGGCCGGCGATGCCGCCGGAGACGATGGCCACCATCTGCTTCTGCGGTGCCGTGATGAAGGGCTCGTACAGCCAGTGCGGCGTCAGCAGGCCCACGGTGTGGCCGAAGAACAGGAACAGGATGCCGACGTGGAACAGGTTGCTGCCCCAGCGCAGCTGGCCGGCGCGCAGCAGCTGCGAACTGTCGCTTTTCCAGGTGTACTGGTCGCGGTCGAAACGCGCCAGGCTGCCCATCAGGAACACCGCCAGGCAGATGTAGGGGTAGACGACAAAGAGGAAGTCGTGAAGCGGCGTGGCACTCATGCGCGGGCTCCTTGCTGCGCGTTGTTGCGGACGATCCGGACCGGCTGCGGCCGGCCCGGTGCCGACTGCCCCTGCGTGCTGCAGCCGCCGAAGGCCAGCGGCTCCTCCCAGCTGTCGTCCAGCGCCGGTTCGGCCGGCAGCGGCACGGCCTGGGCGCGTTCGCCGGCCAGCTCGATGACGGCCGCCAGCACGCTGGCATAGGTGCTGCGGCGTTCGAGCAGGGCGCTGAAGATGGGCTGCAGCAGGTGCACGAGTTCACGCAGGAACGCGCGTGCCGCTGCCGGCGGCTGTGTCGATGCGTATTCCAGCAGCACGCTCAGGTGGTCGGGCAGCTCGTCCGGGCCCAGCCGCAGGCCGGCCTGTTCGTAGGTCTTCACCAGATCCACCATGGCCGGGCCGCGGTCGCGGCTGTCGCCGTGCACATGCTCGAACAGGTGCAGCGCGGTGCGGCGGCCGCGGTCGAAGAGCTCGACGTAGGTGGCTTCGGCGTCGAGCGGCCGGGCAGCGGCCAGGCGGTCGATCAGTGCATCAAGCTCGGTCAGGCGGCCGGCGCTCAGCGCATGTTCGTTGTGCAACGCGTCGCGCAGGTCGCCGAGATATGCACGCAGCGTGGTGTCCGGGTAGCCCAGCAGGCGGCCGAGCACACGCAGGGTCAGCGTGAAGGTTTTCATCGTCACACCGCCGCCTGGATGGGAATGGTGCGCTTCTTCTCGCTGCCGAAGAGGCTGGTCTCGCCGACCCCTTCGCTGCAGCCGTTGCCGAAGCTGAAGCCGCAGCCGCCGCGCACATTGAAGGCGTTTTCGGCGTACTCGCGGTGTGTCGTCGGAATGACGAAGCGGTCTTCGTAGTTCGCGATGGCCATCACGCGGTACATGTCCTCGACGGTGGCAGCACGCAGGCCCACCTGATCGATGGCAGCCTGGTTGGCCCGGCCGTCCACGTGCTTGGCGCGCTGGTAGGCGCGCATCGCCAGCAGACGTTCCAGCGCCCGCACCACAGGTGCGGTGTCGCCGGCGGTCAGCAGGTTGGCCAGGTACTTCACCGGGATGCGCAACTGGTTGACGTCGGGGATCTCGCCGTTCGTGCCCACCTGGCCGGCATTGGCCGCGGCGGTGATGGGCGAGAGCGGCGGCACGTACCAGACCATGGGCAGCGTGCGGTACTCGGGGTGCAGCGGCAGGGCGACCTGCCAGTCCACCGCCATCTTGTAGACCGGGCTGGTCTTCGCGGCTTCCAGCCAGTTGTCGGGAATGCCGTCCTTGCGTGCCTGTTCGACGACCTGCGGGTCGTGCGGGTCCAGGAAGATGTCGAGCTGGGCCTGGTACAGGTCCTTGTCGTGTTCGACGCTGGCAGCGGCTTCGATGCGGTCGGCGTCGTACAGCAGCACACCGAGGTAGCGGATGCGGCCGACGCAGGTCTCAGAGCACACCGTGGGCTGCCCGGCTTCGATGCGCGGGTAGCAGAAGATGCACTTCTCGGCCTTGCCGCTTTTCCAGTTGTAGTAGATCTTCTTGTACGGGCAGCCCGAGACGCACATGCGCCAGCCGCGGCACTTGTCCTGGTCGATGAGGACGATGCCGTCTTCTTCACGCTTGTAGATGCTGCCGCTGGGGCACGAGGCGACACAGGCCGGGTTCAGGCAGTGCTCGCACAGCCGCGGCAGGTACATCATGAAGGTGTTCTCGAACTGGCCGTAGATGTCCTTCTGGATGTCGTCGAAGTTCTTGTCCTTGCTGCGCTTGGCGAACTCGCCGCCGAGGATCTCCTCCCAGTTCGGGCCCCACTCGATCTTCTCCATGCGCCGGCCCGTGATCAGGCTGCGCGGGCGCGCCGTCGGCGCGTGTTTCATCTCCGGCGCCGACTGCAGGTGCTCGTAGTCGAAGGTGAAGGGCTCGTAGTAGTCGTCGATCTGCGGCAGGTTGGGGTTCGCGAAGATGCGCATCAGCAGCTGCCACTTGCCACCCTGGCGCGGAGCGATGCTGCCGTCGGCCTTGCGGATCCAGCCGCCGTTCCACTTGTCCTGGTTCTCCCACTCCTTGGGGTAGCCGATGCCGGGTTTGGTCTCGACGTTGTTGAACCAGGCGTATTCGACGCCGGGCCGGCTGGTCCAGACGTTTTTGCAGGTGACGCTGCAGGTGTGGCAGCCGATGCACTTGTCGAGGTTCAGCACCATGCCGATCTGGGCACGCACTTTCACGGGTTTTCTCCCTGCGATTGGTAGGCGGCGGCGAGGTGGTCGTCGCGCGGGGTGTCGAGCCAGTCGACCTTGTCCATCTTGCGCACGACGACAAACTCGTCGCGGTTGGTGCCGATGGTTCCGTGGTAGTTGAAGCCGTAGCTCAGCTGCGCGTAGCCGCCGATCATGTGGGTGGGCTTCAGCACGATGCGCGTGACGCTGTTGTGGATGCCGCCGCGCACGCCGGTGATCTCCGAACCCGGTGTGTTGATGATTTTTTCCTGCGCGTGGTACATCAGCAGCATGCCGGGGTTCACACGCTGGCTGACCACCGCACGCGCCGCGATCGCGCCGTTGATGTTGAAGACCTCGATCCAGTCGTTGTCGGCGATGCCGGCCTTCTTCGCATCGTCCTCGCTGAGCCACACCACCGGGCCGCCGCGGTTCAGCGTCAGCATCAGCAGGTTGTCGCTGTAGGTGCTGTGGATGCCCCACTTCTGGTGCGGGGTGATGAAGTTCAGCAGGATCTCGGCGTTGCCGTTGGGCTTGATGTTGTGGATGCCCGAGGTCGTCTTCAGGTCCACCGGCGGGCGGTAGCTGCTGAAGCCTTCGCCGAAGGCGATCATCCAGGGGTGGTCCTGGTAGAACTGCTGGCGCCCGGTCAGCGTGCGCCAGGGGATCAGCTCGTGCACGTTGGTGTAGCCGGCGTTGTAGCTGACGGTCTCGCTTTCGATGCCGCTCCAGGTGGGCGAGCTGATGATCTTGCGCGGCTGTGCCTGCACGTCGCGGTAGCGGATCTTCTCGTCCTCGCGGTACAGCGCCAGGTGCTTGTGGTCGCGCCCGGTCTGCTTGCCCAGGGCGTCCCAGGCCTTCACCGCGACATGGCCGTTGGTTTCCGGCGCCAGCTGCAGGATGACCTCGCAGGCGTCGATGTCGCTGACGATGCGCGGCCGGCCGTCGGCGTCGGTGCCGTTGAGCTGGCCGAGTTGGTCGACCTCGGTTTCGGTCTTCCAGCCGATGCCCTTGCCGCCGTTGCCGAGTTTGTTCATCAAGGAGCCGAGCGCCGTGAATCGGCGGAACACACCGGGGTAGTCGCGCTCGACCACGGCGATCTGCGGCGCAGTCTTGCCCGGCACCAGGTCGCACTGGCCCTTCTTCCATTCCTTCACGTCGAAGGGCTGGGCCAGCTCGGCTGGGCTGTCGTGCATCAGCGGCGTCAGCACCACTTCCTTCTCGACGCCGAGATGGCCGACGCAGACCTCGCTGAAGGCCTTGGCGAAGCCCTTGTAGATCTCCCAGTCGCTGCGGCTCTGCCACACCGGGTCCACCGCGGCGCTGAGCGGGTGGATGAAGGGGTGCATGTCGCTGGTGTTGAGGTCGTTCTTCTCGTACCAGCTGGCCGTGGGCAGCACGATGTCGCTGTACAAACAGGTGGTGCTCATGCGGAAGTCGAGTGTCACCAGCAGGTCGAGCTTGCCTTCCGGGGCCTTGTCGTGCCAGGCCACCTCCACCGGCTTCGCATCGTCGGGCCCGAGGTCCTTGCCCTGCACGCCGTTTTCGGTGCCCAGCAGGTGCTTGCAGAAGTACTCGTGGCCCTTGCCCGACGAGCCCAGCAGGTTGCTGCGCCAGACGAACATGTTGCGTGGCCAGTTCTGCGGTGCATCGGGGTCTTCGCAGCTCATCTGCAGGCTGCCGTCCTGCAGCGCACGCACCACATGGTCCCTGGGGTCCAGGCCGGCCGCGGCGGCGTCCTTCACCACCTGCAGCGGGTTGGTCTTCAGCTGCGGTGCGCTGGGCAGCCAGCCCATGCGTTCGGCGCGCACGTTGAAGTCGATCATCGTGCCGCCGAAGGCCGACTTGTCGGCCAGCGGCGACACGATCTCCGCCATGCCCAGCTTCTCGTAACGCCATTGGTCGGTGTGGGCGTAGAAGAAGCTGGTGCTGTTCATCTGCCGCGGCGGGCGGATCCAGTCGAGTGCAAAGGCCAGTGCGATCCACCCCGTCTGCGGGCGCAGCTTTTCCTGGCCGACGTAGTGCGCCCAGCCGCCGCCGCTCTGGCCGATGCAGCCGCACATCATCAAGAGGTTGATGACACCGCGGTAGTTCATGTCGGCGTGGTACCAGTGGTTCATCGCCGCACCGATGATGACCATGGATTTGCCGCGGGTCCTGTCGGCGTTGTCGGCGAACTGGCGCGCGACGCTGACGATCTGCTGCCGCGGCACGCCGGTGATGCTCTCGGCCCAGGCTGGTGTGTAGGCCGCGTCGTCGCCGTAGCTGGCCGCCCCCGACCCCAGGCCGCGGTCGATGCCGTACTGCGCGGCCTGCAGGTCGAACACGGTGGCCACCAGGGCCTCGCGGTGTTCACCCTCCTTGCCCAGGCGCAGGCGCACGGCCGGCACCTTCACGTGGTTGACGGCGCCGTTCTGCGCGTTGGCCTGGAAGTGCGGCGTCGCGACGC
>JBASTF010000017.1:0-2609 GCA_049274755.1 Rubrivivax sp.
GCCTCGTTCAGCGCGGCCAGCCGGCTGTCGCTGTCGCCGGCGGCGATGCGGTGCGCGTGCTCGGGCGTCAGCGCCGGGGCCGACGCCGCGAGCATCCAAAAAAGCCCTCCGAGGAGGGCCTTTAGCGCTGGGCTCTTCACTTCTTTTCCGGCTCGTCTTTTTTGCCCTTGTTCTCGGGGATGTAGGGGCTCCAGGGCTGGGCCTTCACCGGGCCCGGTGTCTTCCAGACCACGTTGAACTGGCCGTCGGCCTTGATCTCGCCGATGAACACCGGCTTGTGCAGGTGGTGGTTCTTCGGGTCCATCGTGCTGGTGAAGCCGCCCGGCGCCTTCACCGTCTGGCCGGCCATCGCGGCGATGACCTTGTCGGTGTCGGTGCTCTTGGCCTTGGTCACCGCCTGCGCCCACATGTGGAAGCCGATGTAGGTGGCTTCCATCGGGTCGTTGGTCAGCGGCTTGTCCTTGTGGCCGGCGATGTTCTTGGCCTTGGCGTAACCCGACCAGGCCTTGATGAAGGCGTCGTTGGTCGGGTTCTTGATCGACATGAAGTAGTTCCAGGCCGCCAGGTGGCCGACCAGGGGCTTGGTGTCCACGCCACGCAGCTCTTCTTCACCCACCGAGAAGGCCACCACCGGCACGTCGGTCGCCTTCAGGCCCTGGTTGCCCAGTTCCTTGTAGAAGGGCACGTTGGAGTCGCCGTTGATCGTCGACACCACGGCGGTCTTCTTGCCTTCGGCGGCGAACTTCTTGATCTTGGCGATGATGCTCTGGTAGTCGGAGTGACCGAACGGCGTGTACTCCTCCATGATGTCGGCCTCGGCCACACCCTTGCTCTTCAGGAAGGCGCGCAGGATCTTGTTCGTCGTGCGCGGGTACACGTAGTCGGTGCCCAGCAGCACGAAGCGCTTGGCGCTGCCGCCGTCCTTGCTCATCAGGTATTCCACGGCGGGAATGGCCTGCTGGTTCGGCGCCGCGCCGGTGTAGAAGACGTTCTTGCTGAGTTCCTCGCCCTCGTACTGCACCGGGTAGAACAGCAGGCCGTTCAGTTCCTCGACGACCGGCAGCACGCTCTTGCGCGAGACGCTGGTCCAGCAGCCGAAGATCACCGAGACCTTGTCCTTGCTGATCAGCTGGCGGGTCTTTTCGGCGAACAGCGGCCAGTTCGAGGCCGGGTCGACGACCACCGGCTCCAGCTTCTTGCCGAGCAGGCCGCCCTTGGCGTTGATCTCGTCGATGGCCATCAGGACGGTGTCCTTCAGCACGGTTTCCGAGATCGCCATCGTGCCGGACAGCGAGTGCAGCACGCCGACCTTGATGGTTTCCTGGGCCTGGGCGGTGCCGATGCCCAACGTGGCCAGCGAGGCGACGGCCAGCGATTGCAGTGCAAAAGAACGACGGGTGTTGCTCATGGGTGTTTCCCCTCCGGGTGGTCTGTGGACGACTGGCCGCAGGTTAGGGAGGGCCGGGCGCACGGCCAATACGACAGATGACGTATGGGCCGCGGCGCTACAGTCGCGTGATGGACGCCACCACCTCCCTGCCTGCGCTGCTGCGCGCCATGCCCAAGGCCGAGCTGCACATCCACATCGAAGGCTCGCTCGAACCCGAGCTGATCTTTGCGCTGGCGCAGCGCAACGGCGTCGCGCTGCCCTATGCCAGCGTCGAGGCCCTGCGGGCTGCTTATGCCTTCACCGATCTCCAGAGTTTCCTGGACATCTACTACGCCGGCGCCAGCGTGCTGCTGCACGAGCAGGACTTCCACGACATGGCCTGGGCCTACCTGCGCCGCGCCGCGGCCGACCACGTGGTGCATGCCGAGCTGTTTTTCGACCCGCAGACCCACACCGACCGCGGCGTGCCCTTTGCCACCGTCATCCAGGGCCTGCACAGCGCCTGCCGCCGCGCCGAGGCCGAACTCGGGCTCAGTGCCTCGCTGATCCTGTGTTTCCTGCGCCATCTCAGCGAAGAGGCGGCGTTTGCGACGCTGGAACAGGCGCTGCCCTTCCGCCAGCTGTTCATCGGCGTCGGCCTGGACAGCAGCGAACGTGGCCACCCGCCGGAGAAGTTCGCGCGTGTGTTCACCCGCTGCCGCGAATTGGGCCTGCACCTGGTGGCCCATGCCGGCGAAGAAGGGCCGCCGGCCTACATCGAAAGCGCGCTCGACCTGCTGCACGTGGAGCGCATCGACCACGGCGTGCGCTGCACCGACAGCCCGGCCCTGGTGCAGCGCCTGGCCGCGGCCCAGGTGCCGCTGACGGTGTGCCCGCTGTCCAACCTGAAGCTCTGCGTCGTGAAGGACCTGGCCGCGCACAACCTGAAGACCTTGCTCGACGCCGGCCTCTGCGCCACCGTCAACAGCGACGACCCGGCCTACTTCGGTGGCTACATCAACGAGAACTTCGTGCAGACCTTTGCCGCCAACCCGGCGCTGACGCGCCAGGACGCCTACACGCTGGCGCGCAACAGCTTCCGCGCCAGCTTTGCGCCGCCCGAGGCCAAGGCGCGCTGGCAGGCGCGGCTGGACGCCGCGTTCGCAGCGGGCTGAACGCAGCCGTCAGGCGGCGGCGGGCTTGGGCCCGCTGCTGTCGCGCAGCAGCACGACCAGCAGGG
>JBASTF010000018.1:0-1931 GCA_049274755.1 Rubrivivax sp.
GCGCCGGGCCCTTGTAGATCAGCCCGGTGTAGATCTGCACCAGGTCGGCCCCGGCCTCGAGCTTGGCCTTCGCGTCGGCGCCGCTGAGCACGCCACCCACACCGATGATGGGATAGCCCGCGCCGAGCGCGGCACGCAGCAGCCGGATCACGCGGTTGCTGGCCTCGAACACCGGCCGGCCCGACAGCCCGCCGGTCTCTTCGGCGTGCAGCAGGCCTTTCACCGCGTCGCGCGCAATCGTCGTGTTTGTCGCGATCACGCCGTCGATGCGGTTCTTCTGCAGCGTCGCGGCGATCACGCCGACCTGCGCTTCGTCGAGATCGGGTGCGATCTTCACGAACATCGGCACCGTGCGCGCGTGCTGCTGCGCGAGCTGCTGCCGCCGATGCTGCAGCGCCGACAGCAGTGCGTCGAGTGCCTCGTCGCTCTGCAGCGCACGCAGGTTCTTCGTGTTCGGGCTGCTGATGTTCACCGTCACGTAGTCGGCGAACGGGTACACGCCGGCCAGGCCGAGCAGGTAGTCGTCGGCCGCGTTCTCGATCGGCGTCGCCGCGTTTTTGCCGATGTTCAGGCCGACGATGCCGCCGGCCGCGCGAAAACTCTTGGCGCGCTGCACGTTGGCCAGGAACGCGGCCAGCCCGTCGTTGTTGAAGCCGAGCCGGTTGATCAGCGCCTCGGCCTGCGGCAGCCGGAACATGCGCGGCTTCGGATTGCCCGGCTGCGCCTTCGGCGTGACGGTGCCGACCTCGATGAAGCCGAAGCCCATCGCACCGAGGCCGTCGATGCAGCGGCCGTTTTTGTCGAGACCGGCAGCCAGGCCGACGCGGTTCGGAAACGTCAGGCCCGCGACCGTCACCGGGTCGGCCACACGCGGCTGCTGCCACAGGCATTGCGCCGGCGTGTTCTGCAGCCTGGCAATGCTGCCCAGTGTCAGTTCGTGGGCATGTTCGGGGTCCAGGCCGAAGAGGAAGGGGCGGGCGAGGCCATAAGGCAGTGACGGCAGTGACGGCAGTGACGGCAGGGCAAACATCGGCGTCATTGTCGCAGCCCGATAATCGCGGCCATGACACAAGACGAACTCAAGGCCCTGGTCGGCCGCGCCGCACTGCAGTACGTCAGCCCGGGCGCCCTGGTCGGCGTCGGCACCGGCTCGACGGTGAACCACTTCATCGACGCGCTGGCGACGATGAAGGAACGTGTTGCCGGCGCCGTCAGCTCCAGCGTGAAGAGCACCGAGCGGCTGCGCGCGCACGGCATCGTGGTCGTCGAGGCCGAGGCGGTGACGCAGCGGCTGCCGGTCTACGTCGACGGTGCCGACGAGATCGATCACGGCGGCCACATGATCAAGGGCGGCGGCGCGGCGCTGACACGCGAGAAGATCGTCGCCGATCTCGCCGATCGTTTTGTCTGCATCGCCGACGACAGCAAGCTGGTCGGCACGCTGGGCGCCTTCCCGCTGCCGGTGGAAGTGATCGCGATGGCCGCGCCGCAGGTGGCGCGGCGCTTTGCGGCCCTGGGCGGCACGGCGACGCTGCGTGCCGGCGTCGTCACCGACAACGGCCACCCCATCCTCGATGTGCGCGGCCTGGCCATCAACGACCCGCTGGCGATGGAGACCGACATCAACCAGTGGCCCGGTGTCGTGACCTGCGGCATCTTCGCGCGCCACCGCGCCAGCCTGTGCCTGCTGGGCACGGCGGCGGGCGTGAAGACCTTGAGCTTCTGACAGCGGGGTTGTTCAGGCCTCGCCGTCCAGCGCCACGCGGCGCTGGGCCGAGGCAGCCACACGCGGGTGGCTGCTGGTCACCAGCACCGCGGCGCCGGCGGCCGTGGCGTTGTCCACGGCCAGCAGCAGGCTGGTGAGTTCGGCCTCGCCCAGGCCCAGCTCCGGGCGCTCCAGCAGCAGCAGCCGCGGCCTTGCCACCAGGGCG
>JBASTF010000019.1:0-8757 GCA_049274755.1 Rubrivivax sp.
GCTGAAGGTCAGGTCGGCGCGCTCGGGCTCGCCCCAGGCCAGCAGCTCCCGCCCGCGCTGCAGCACCACGCCAGCCTGCGGCCCCCGTGTGTGCACAGGGCCGCGCAAGCGATTGTGGGGCGGTGGATCGTCGTGGTGCACGCCCCAGGGCTGCTGGCCGGGGCCGGGCGCCGCGGCAGGGTCGCGCGGCCAGGGGGTTTCGTGGGCCTGGGCCAGTGTGGCAGCGGCCTGCAGCAAGACGGTGTCAGTCATCGCCAGGGATGTTACCCGGCGCCATCCTTCGGCTTGCCGACGCCGCCGCTGCGCCGACGTCACGTTCAGGCCTTCCTGCAGACCTGTCGCCTGCTCCGGGGACAAAGCCTTGATGTCACGGGCCCGGTCGCCGGCATGCCCGCCCGGCGGTGCGGCGTGAGGTGCCGGGCGGCAGCGCCGAAACAGGTGAAGAGCGTCGCCAGGCAGACGCGCTTGCGCATGGGCGATGCCTCACTTCGACAGGACGATGGCGGTCACGGTGATGGCACCGTTGATCCTGTCGGCTGTGAACTTCACCTTGTCGCCCTGCTTCAGGTTGCCGAGCAATTTCGGGTCGGCAACCTTGAAGACCATCGTCATCCCTGGCATGTCGAGGCTGGCGATGGGGCCGTGCTTGAGCGTGACCTTGCCTTGCTCCTTGTCGACCTTGCGGACTTCGCCGTCCGCCATGTTCTCCGAGGTGGGTGCAGACGCCTGAGCGTGATGCGAGGCATGTTCCTGAGTCGCAGCGGTCTGCGCCTGCGCGCCGAAGGCAAGAGCGACACCGACAGCGGCGATGACTCGAGCGATGTTCATGGCGTGGTCCTTTCCTTGACGGTGATCTTGCCGACCATGCCGGCTTCGAAGTGCCCTGGCTGCAGGCAAGCAAACTGGAACTCGCCGGCCTGTGTGAACTGCCAGACGATCGCACCGCTCTTGCTCGGTTTGACATGCGCCATGTTCGCGTCGGCGTGTTCCATCTCCGGGAACTTCTTCATCAGCGCGGCGTGCTCGGCGATGGCTTCCTTGGTGCCGAGCACCATCTCGTGCAGGACCCGGCCGCCGTTGTGCACCACGAACCTGACGGTCTCGCCCTTGCTGACCGTCAGGTCCGCCGGCGCGAAGCGCATGTTGTCGGCCATGTCGACCTGGATGGTCCGGGCCACCTTCTTCGGGTTGCCTTCCTGGCCGAATGCGGTCGCCTCGATCTTCTTCGGGTCGTAGACCCGTGGCCTGGCGTGTTCCTCGTCACCGTGGGCCCGGGAGACGGGGGACAGCGCGAGCAGTGCCATGGCACAGACTGCTGCTGGCAGCTTCATGGGAACTCCTTCAATGGCCTTCATGGCCGTTGGGTTTGCGAACCTTGAGCGTCGTGGCGTCGGACTTCGGCGCCACCGCGCGCGGCGCTGCAGGCACTTCTGCCGTGTACTCGCTGGCCAGCGTGCCGGCGGGGTGCTTGTAGGGCCCCGGATCCTTGTAGTCGCCTCGAGCGACGTCGTCGCGGACCTTGACGACACTGAACATGCCGCCCATGCCGACAGGTCCGAACGGCCCGGTGCCGGTCATCATCGGCAGCGTGTTGTCGGGGAGGGGCATCTCCATCTCCGCCATCTCGTGCATGCCCTTGTCGCCCATCACCATGTAGTCGGGGACCAGCTTCGCGATCTTCCTGGCCACGTCCCGGTGGTCGACGCCGATCATGGTCGGCACGTCGTGGCCCATCGCGTTCATCGTGTGGTGGCTCTTGTGGCAGTGGATGGCCCAGTCGCCGGCCACGGCGTCGAACTCGAAGGCCCGCATCTGGCCGACGGCCACGTCCGTCGTGACCTCCGGCCAGCGCGCGCTCTTCGGCACCCAGCCGCCATCGGTGCCGGTGACCTCGAAGTGCGGCCCGTGCATGTGGACCGGGTGGTTGGTCATCGTGAGGTTGCCCACGCGGATCCGCACACGCTCGCCGGTGCGCGCGACAAACGGGGCTATGCCGGGGAAGGCACGGCTGTTCCACGTCCACAGGTTGAACTCGAGCATCGTGTTGACGCGTGGCGTCGCACTGCCCGGCTCGATGTCGTAGGCGTTCAGGATGAAGCCGAAGTCGCGGTCCACCTTGAACTGCTTCGGGTCCTTCGGGTGGATGATGAACAGCCCCATCATGCCCATCGCCATCTGCACCATCTCGTCGGCATGCGGGTGGTACATGTGCGTGCCCGGGCGCTGCAGCACGAACTCGTACATGAAGGTCTTGCCGACGCCGATGGGCGGCTGGGTCAGCCCGGACACCCCGTCCATGCCCGAGGGCAGCATCACGCCGTGCCAGTGCACGCTGGTGACCTCGGGCAGCTTGTTGGTGACGAAGATGCGGATGCGGTCGCCCTCCACTGCCTCGATGGTCGGGCCCGGGCTCGAGCCGTTGTAGCCCCAGAGGTTGGCTTTCATGCCCGGTGCGATCTCGCGCACGACCGGCTCGGCAACAAGATGGAACTCCTTGACGCCGTCCTTCATGCGCCAGGGCAGCGACCACCCGTTCAGCGTGACGAGGGGCTGGAACGGCCGGCCGTTGGGCGGCGGAGGCGGCAGCTGCGTGGCGGCCGAGTGCTGGATGACGGCTTCCGGCAGCAGCGCGGCGCCGGCACGGCTCACCGCGGCCGCACCCAGGAAGGTGGCACCCGCGGCCTTGAAGAAGGTTCTGCGATGGGTCATGGTGAATGTCTCTTCAGTGGCTCGCAGCCTGGTTCGAAGCGGCCGCCCTGGCGGCACCCGAGCCGCTGCTGGCACCCGGAGACCGACCGGTCAGCGCCGTCTGCAGGCTGGTTTCGGCAAGCCAGTAGTCGCGCAACGACTCCACGGCACCCGCCACGCTGACGATCTGGTCCTTGGAGTCGGCCAGCAACTCGAACACGCTGGCGAGCATCCCGTTGTAGCGAAGCAGGTTCTCGTCGGAGATGCGCTTGCGCAGCGGAACGACTTCGTCACGGTAGTGGCGGGCGAGGTCATACGCCGTGCGGTAGGCCGAATACGACTCGCGCACCTCGGACTGCGCCTTGACGGCAACGGCGGCGGTTCGATGGACCGACTGCATGTACGTGGCCTCGGCGCGTGCCACGCGGGTGGACCCGAAGTCGAACAGCGGCAGCTCGAGCCCGATTTCGTAGCCGTTGCTGCGCGACTCGCCGGTCGCGCTCTTGTTCTGATAGCCCGCGTGCAGGACGTTGACAAAACGCGTCGTCTTCGACAGGCCCAGCGACTTCGCGGTCGCTTCGGTCGAACGTTTCGCCATCAGCACGTCGAGGCGTTTCTCCATCGCAGTCTGCTCGGCGCCTGCCGGCTCCGCAGGCGCGGACGGCAGGTCAGGCAGGCGCGCCGGCAGCCTGAACGTGAGCTGGTCTGCAGAGAGGCCCAGCGCACGCACCAGCTGCTCGCGCGCTGCCACCGCCTGGTGCTGAGCCTTGGCAAGGCGGGTCGTCGCATCCGAGTAGAACGACTGCTCGCGCATCTGCGCAAGCTTGTTGAAGTTGCCCGCCGCAACCATGCGCCTGGCCAATTCGTTCGACGCCTCGGCCGCCTCCCTGACCTGCGTGAAATAGCCCACCAGCTGCTGCGCGGCGACGGCCTCGAAAAAGGCCCTTCGGGCTTCTGCCGCAACGCCAACGGTCTCGAACGCCGCTTGCAGTTGCGCCTGCTCGAAGCGACGCTGCTCCACCTGCCGCGCGACGGGCATCGTGAACAAACCCAGGACGTCGAACAGCACGGCACGATCGATTTCAACGGCACCGTTGCCGCTCAGGCGGCCGACGCTGAACGACGGATTGGCCAGGCGGCCCGCGCGCACGAGGTCGGCCTCGGCGATGCCGAGTTCCGCATACGCAGCCTGGAGAGCCTTGTTGTTGAGCAAGGCCACCGCCACGGCGGCGTCTGCGGTCAACGGTGCCTCGAGCAGTTCCGCGACGCGCGTTTTCGCCGTGTCGGCCTGCTCCTGCGTCCGCTGGTACGACGGCGACTGGCCGACACGCTCCTTCGTCAGTTCGTCGACGGAAGCGAACCCGCCGTCCTGCGAGAACGAAGCACAGCCGGCCAGCACCAGCGAGGCGCATGCGATGGTCGTGAGGCGCATCACTTCCTGTCCCCCTGCATCGGATGCAGCTGGAGACTCTGGTGAGGGGGTGCAGCGGGCGCCGACGCCTTGGCCGCAGGCGCCGGCGGAGCGTCGCCCATGCCATGCGTGGTGTGACCGCCGGCGCGCCCGGCGGCCGGCACCAGGCCGTCGTTCAGCCTCCGCCAGTTGCCTGGCTGGACGTCTTGCCAGGGTTTGTAGTCCGCAAAGGCGGACTGGTACCGCAGCGGGGTGGCCGAGCCTTTGGCCTGGGCCGCGTCAGCGCGCTGCTCGGCGATGGCCAGCAAAGGCAGGCTCAGCGCCAACGCAGGCGCCAGCCTGGAAAGGAATGTGTTCATGGGTCGAAGTCATCTGATGTGCCGACGTGCAGGGAGTCGGAACCAGCCCGTGCTTCGGACGCACGAGCCTGAGCGGGCCTCCCGCGGAGGCCTTACCGGGTCAGATGCTTCGTGGCGGCCGATCCTGGCGCCCCGACTCGGCCGTCGGAGCGGGAGCAGAAAAACCCGGGAACGGCGCGTGGCCGAGGTCGCGCGGTTCGTGGATGCCGGGGATCTCGCTCACCAAGGGCGTCAGCGAACAGAAGGCCGCGCAGAGGTTGCACTTGTCCTGATGGGACGTTCCGTGGTCGGGCGAGGTCCCGTCGTCGTGCTGGTGTTGGGCATGGGCCCCCACAACGCCGACATCGCCGACGTCCCGCCATGGCCCATCCGATGCGTTTCGCTCTGCGCACCCACGCTGGCGGGCGGGCACAGCATGGCCGCTGCCGTCGCGCCCCGTATGGGGAGCGTTGCCGCGAGCAACACCAGGAGCCAGACCCGAAAAAGTTTCACGAGCAAAGCGTATCAGACCGACGTAGAGACCAGCTTGTGGGCACGTTCTTCAACCATCCTAAAGCTTGTCACTGTGGCAAAGTCAAGTGGAAAGCGGCGCCCGTGCCCGGCGCCGCCCGGGCTGCAGGCCCGGGTGTGCCTGCCCGTGGCGGCCGTGGTCTTCGCCGTTGACAGGAGCCGTGGACTCCAGCGTCTCGATGATGGGGCAGTCCGGCCGGTCGTCGCCGTGGCAGCAGTGAACCAGGTGTTCGAGCGTGGCCTTCATGGCCTGGAGTTCCCTGAGCTTTTCCTCGAGTTCCTGGATGTGCGCCTGGGCCAGCGCCTTCACCTGCCGGCTCGGCCGCTTGCGGTTCTGCCACAAGCCCAGCAGCTCTCGAATCTGTTCGATGGAGAAACCGAGGTCGCGCGACTGGCGGATGAAGCGCAGCGTGCCGACCTCCTTGTCCGTGTATTGGCGGTACCCGGAATCCGTGCGCGCCGCCTCGGGAAACAGACCCACACCCTCGTAGTGGCGAATCATCTTCGCGGAGACGCCGGAGGCCTTTGCCGCCTCACCGATGTTCATGGACATGCACGCTCCTTAGGCTGTCACGGGCTGTGAGTCAGGTGTTTCGGCGTCGACGGCGGGGCCGTCGGCGGCGCCTCGCCAGCGGCGAAGCGTCAATGCGTTGACCACGACGCTGACGCTGCTGAACGCCATCGCCGCGCCGGCGATGACCGGGCTGAGCATGCCGAACGCCGCCAGCGGGATGCCCAGCACGTTGTACGCGAAGGCCCAGAAGAGACCCTGCTTGATCTTCGAGTAGGTGCGGCGCGAGACGTCCATCGAGTCGGCCACCAGGCGGAGGTCGCCCCGCATCAGGGTCACGCCGGCGGCTTCCGTCGCCACGTCGGCACCGCCGGCCAGCGAGACGCCGAGGTGCGCGCCCGTGATGGCCACGGCATCGTTGAGGCCGTCGCCCACGAAGGCGACGATTTCACCCGCGTCGCGCAGCTGTTGAACGACTGCGGCCTTGTCGCCTGGCAGGAGCTCGGCGCGCACATCGTCGATGCCCAGTTCCCTGCCCACGACAGCGGCGGCGCCGCGGTTGTCACCGGTCAGCATGACGGTCCGGATGCCGAGCTGATGCAGCCGCTCGATGGCCCGCGGCGACGTCGACTTGAGGGTGTCGCCGAAGGCCAGCAGGCCGAGCAGTTGCTGGTGGCCCGGCTCGGTGCGGACCAGCCACGAGACGGACCTGCCTTGCGCCTCCAGGCCCTGCGCCACCGCTGTCAGGCCCCCGGCGTCGACGCCAAGCTCGCCGAGCAGGCGGGTGCTGCCGAGTGCGAGCGCCTGGCCTCGCACCACGCCTTCGACACCACGCCCCGGCAAGACCTTCGCGTCGTGCGCCTCGGGAACCGGCACGCGTTCGGCGCGCACCCGGTCCAGGACCGCCAGGGCAAGCGGATGGCTGCTCGTCCTCTGCAGCGCCGCGGCCAGGCGCAACACCTCGGAAGGTTCAAGGCCGTTCGCCGCCTCGACAGCCGCCAGCGCGGGCCTGCCTTCGGTCAGCGTGCCGGTCTTGTCGAAAGCAACCACGGTGACGGCGTGCGCCACCTCGAGCGCCTCCGCATCCTTGATCAGGATGCCGTGGCGCGCGGCGACACCGGTGCCGGCCATGATGGCGGTGGGCGTGGCCAGGCCGAGGGCGCAAGGACAGGCAATGACCAGGACCGCGACGGCGTTGATGAGCGCTTGCTCCCAGTCGCCTGTGTACACCACCCACCCCAGGAACGTCGCCAGCGCGATGGCCAGAACCACCGGCACGAAGACGGCGCTGACACGGTCGACGATGCGCTGGATGGGCGCCTTGGCCGCCTGCGCGGACTCGACCATCCGGATGATGCGTGCCAGCGTGGTCTCGGTGCCGACGGCCGAGGTGCGGACCAGCAGCACGCCCTCGGCATTGATCGAGCCGCCGGTGACCCGGTCGCCCACGCCCTTGGCCACCGGCAGGCTCTCGCCGGTGATGAGCGACTCGTCGACATGGGTGCTGCCCTCGACGACCTCGCCATCGACGGCGATGCGGTCGCCCGGGCGCACGACGACCAGGTCGCCCGGTTGCACCGCGTCAACCGGCACGTCGAGATCGGCCCCCTCGCGCCGCACGCGTGCCGTCGTCGGCTTCAGCGCGTTCAGCGCGCGGATGGCAGCCGCGGTCTGCCGCTTGGCCCGGCCCTCCAGCCACTTGCCCAGCAGCACGAGGGTGATGACGGCGGCCGAGGCTTCGAAGTAGAGATGGGGCATGCCGTGCCCTGCGTGCTTGAACAGCAGGTAGACCGACAGGCCGTAGGCGGCCGAGGTACCGAGTGCGACCAGCAGGTCCATGTTGCCGGCCCCGGCCCGCACGGCCTTCCAGCCGGCACGGTAGAAGCGCCATCCCAGCCAGAACTGAACGGGCGTCGCCAGCGCAAGCTGCAGCCAGCCGTCGAGCATCCCGTCGACGCCCAGCACCTGCAGCAGCATCGGAAGCGCCAACGGCACCGTCAGTGCCGCGCTGACGGCCACGGGCCACCAGTCCGGCCACCGTGCCGCTTTGGCGGGCTGCGCGTCGGCGACGTCTCTGGCGACGTACCCGGCCCTGTCGACGGCCGCCTTGAGCGAGGCGGCCGGCACGGTCGACAGGGCCTGGATGGTGGCCTTCTCCGTCGCCAGGTTCACAACGGCGCTGGACACGCCAGGGACCTTCTTCAGCGCCTTCTCCACCCGCGCGACGCAGGACGCGCAAGTCATGCCTTCGACCTGGAGGGTTGTTTCGGAAGTCACCACGTCGTAGCCGGCCTTGCGGACGGCCGCTGCAAGCACTTCCGGGCCGACGCTGGGGCCGGCGGTCACTGTGGCCTGCTCGGTCGCCAGGTTGACGCTGGCGGCTTCGACTCCGGGAACGGCCTTCAGCGACTTCTCGACGCGCATCACGCACGACGCGCAGGTCATGCCCGTGACCTGCAGCCTGATTGCATGCGGGTCGGACAACGTGGCGGTGTTCATGACGCTCCTCGAGATGCAATCTTCTTCAGATTCCACGTATCTTCAAGATTCCAACAATGGCAATGTCAAGCACAGGCCGAAAAAACTTCTGCTGGTCGCATGGTTACTCGCCCTGCGCCCTTGACCTTCCAACAGTGGAAGAGCCGACAGTGTGCCCGTCAACAACGATTCCTGCTGGAGCGAGCCATGATTGCCTTCGAAGTCAACGACATGACCTGCGGCCACTGCGTCAGCACGATTGCCAAGGCGCTGCAAGGCGTGGACAAGGACGCCAGGGTCACCATCGACCTGGCCAAGCATCTGGTGATGGTCGAACCCATCGAGGCCGACGCGCACGAGCTGGGCGCGGCCATTGCCGAAGCGGGGTACACGCCGGTGCCCGTCCAGACCACCACGGTCGATGCCAGGCCGGCGAAGGCCGCTACCGGGTGCTGCGGCAGCGGCCCATGAAGCGGTGCGGCGCCAGCCGCGGAACGATTGACGGATGTCAACACGCGCCGAGGGTGGGCGGCGCATGCTTCGGGGCATGGCGCTGAAGCACCGGGACGGTTGGAGAACACCATGCCGACTTCCGGACCTGAACACCACGACCATGCTGGGCATGCCCGCCACCCGCATGGCGCGGCCACGGGCCATCACACGATTGCGGTTCGCCCCGCTGGCATTTCAACCGCAGCAGGCCGGCGCATCAGTCCTGGCCGGCGTGCCGCACGAACGCGTGCCGCATCCGCCGGCGCTCTTCTTCGCCGGCAGGCTGAGCGCCGCGGGCTCGCCGGTGC
>JBASTF010000020.1:0-2968 GCA_049274755.1 Rubrivivax sp.
GCGCCGGGCCCGGCTGGGCACAACCTGCCAGCGCCAGGGCGGCCAGAAGGCATCGCAGCCTGCTGCGGGCGGCGCTGTCCTCAATGCAATGCACGGTAGATCTCCTCTGCAAGTTCACGTGAAATTCCTTCGACGCCGGCCAGGTCCTCGACACCGGCTGCAGCCACACCACGCACACCGCCGAAGCGTTGCAGCAAACGTGCCCGCTTGCGCGGCCCGACGCCGGGAATCTCTTCCAGCTTGCTGCCGCCGGTGCGCACGCTGGCGCGTTTGGCGCGCATGCCGGTGATGGCGAAGCGGTGGGCCTCGTCGCGGATCTGGGCCACCAGCATCAAGGCCGCCGAGTCGTGCCCGAGATAGACCTTGTCGCGACCGTCGGCAAACACCAGCTCTTCGAGGCCGACCTTGCGGCCCTCGCCTTTTTCGACGCCAACGATCAGCGACAGGTCCAGCCCCAGTTCGTCGAACACCTCGCGTGCCATCGCCACCTGGCCGCGGCCCCCGTCGACCAGCACCAGGTCGGGCAGGCGTGCCGCGCCTTTTTTCGGTGGCGCGTCCTCGGGCGCCGGCTCGGCCGGTGCCTCGGCCAGCTTGGCATAGCGGCGTGTCAGCACCTGGCGCATCGCAGCGTAGTCGTCACCGCCGGTGATGCCCTCGATGTTGAAGCGGCGGTACTGCGCACTCTGCATCGCATGCTGTTCGTAGACCACACACGAGGCCTGCGTGGCTTCGCCGGCCGTGTGGCTGATGTCGAAACACTCGATGCGCAGGCCGTCGGGGTCGGCGATGTCCAGGTCCAGCGCCTCCACCAGCGCACGGGTGCGTTCGCGCTGCGAGCCTTCTTCGGCCAGCAGCCGCGCCAGCGCCAGTTCGGCGCCTTTTTCCGCCATCTCCAGCCAGATGCGCTTCTGCTCGCGCGGCTGGTGCACGGCACGCACTTTCACGCCGGCGGTGTCCGACAGCGCCTCGATCAGCGCTGCGTCCACGCCGTGGCTCAGCACCAGTTGCGGCGGCACGCTCTGGCCGATGTAGTGCTGGGCGATGAAGGCCTCCAGCACCGCGGCTTCGGGGCTGGCAGCGGCGCTGCGGTCCTCGGCTTCCTCGGCGCTCATCGCCGCGCCATCGTCGACATGGGCCGGGAAATGCGCGCGGTCGCCGAGATGGCGGCTGCCGCGCACCATCGCCAGGTTGACGCAGGCGCGGCCGCCGGCCACCTTCACGGCCAGGATGTCGACGTCCCTGTCGCCGGCCGACAGGCTGCTGGCGTCCACGCTCTGCTGGTGCAGCACACGGCTCAGCGAGCCGATGCGGTCGCGCACCGCGGCGGCCTTTTCGTACTCCAGCGCCTCGGCCCAGGTCATCATCTGCGCCTGCAGGTCGTTGACGACCTCCTGCTGCTCGCCGAGCAGGAAACGTTCGGCGTCGTGCACGTCGCGTGCGTAGTCCTCGTTCGACACCAGGCCCACGCAGGGCGCGGTGCAGCGCTGGATCTGGTACAGCAGGCAGGGCCGCGAGCGGTTGTTGTAGACCGTGTCTTCGCAGGTGCGCAGGCGGAACACCTTCTGGATCAGCTGGATCGTCTGCTTCACGGCCCAGGCGTTCGGGTAGGGGCCGAAGTAGCGGTGCTTCTTGTCGACCGCACCGCGGAAATAGGCCACCCGCGGGAACGGGTGGCTGACGAGCTTCAGGTACGGATAACTCTTGTCGTCGCGGAACAGGATGTTGAACTTGGGGTTCAACGTCTTGATCAGGTTGTTCTCGAGCAGCAGCGCCTCGGCCTCGGTGCGCACCACCGTGGTCTCCAGCCGCACGATGCGCGCCACCATGCTGCCGATGCGTGTGCCACCATGGTCCTTCTGGAAATAGCTCGAGACGCGCTTCTTCAGGTTGCGCGCCTTGCCGACGTAGAGCACGCCGTCCTGTGCGTCGAAGTAGCGGTAGACGCCGGGCAGGCCCGGCAGCGCAGCCACCTCGGCCAGCAGCTTGTCTCGCCTGCGTTCGGGCTCGTTCTCGTCGGTCATGGCGGGGCGCATTGTCGTCGCTTCGATAATCGTGCGATGCGCTGGGATCTCTTCTGCCGTGTCGTCGACAACTTCGGCGACATCGGCGTCTGCTGGCGGCTGGCCTGCGACCTCGCCGCCCGCGGCGAACAGGTGCGGCTGTGGGTGGACGATGCGTCGGCCCTAGCCTGGATGGCGCCGGCCGGCTGCACTGGCGTGGCGGTGGCTGGCCTCGACGCCCCCGGCGACCCCGGCGACGTCGTCATCGAAGCCTTCGGCTGCGATCCGCCGCCGGCTTTTGTCGCCGCGATGGCCGCACACAAGTCACACAGGCCCTTGTGGATCAACCTCGAATACCTCAGCGCCGAAGCCTATGTCGAACGCAGTCACGGCCTGCCGTCGCCGCAGGCGAACGGGCTGACGAAGTGGTTTTTCTATCCCGGCTTCACACCGCGCACCGGCGGGCTGCTGCGTGAACCTGGCCTGCTGGCGGCACGCGCCGCGTTCGACCGCGAAGCCTGGCTGGCGACGCTGGGCCTGGTGCTGCGGCCTGGCGAGCGTGTCGCCACGCTGTTCTGCTACGAGAACCCGGCCCTGCCGGCATTGCTGCAGGCCTTGGCCGACACACCGACGCTGCTGCTGCTGACCCCGGGCCACGCGCAGCACCAGGTGCTCGCGCACGTGTTGCCGCCGGGCGTGCGCAGTGCCGCCCTGCCCTGGCTGGACCAGCCCGGCTTCGACCGGCTGCTGTGGGCCGGCGACCTCAACTTCGTGCGCGGCGAAGATTCCATCGTGCGTGCGCTGTGGGCCGCTGCGCCCTGCGTCTGGCAGATCTATCCGCAGCACGACGGTGTGCATGCCGACAAGCTGCAAGCGCTGCTGGACCGACTGCCGCCTGTGCCCGGCCTGGCCGCGCTGTGGCAGGCCTGGAACGGGCTGCGCCAGGATTGGCCGGCCTGGCCGGCGGC
>JBASTF010000021.1:0-2034 GCA_049274755.1 Rubrivivax sp.
GGCCAGCCGCAGCCGCGCACCCAGGCCACGGCCTGGCGCTACGCAGCGCTGCGCCTGCTGCTGCTGCGCGCCGGCGAGCTGACGCCGATCGAAAAGGCCGAGCGCCGTGTGCTGGTGCTGGCCAACCCCGGCCATGGCCTGGAGAAGATGCAGGCCAGCAGCGCCATCTACCTGGGCATGCAGTTGCTGCTGCCCGGCGAGTGGGCGCCGGCGCACCGCCACACGCCGAATGCCGTTCGCATGGTGGTGGAAGGCGAGGGCGCGTGGACCACGGTGGACGGCGAGCAGTGCACGATGCGCCGCGGCGACCTGATCCTCACCCCCACCGGGCTGTGGCACGAACATGGCCACGACGGCGACCAGCCGGTGGTCTGGCTCGACGTGCTGGACCTGCCGCTGGTCTACTACATCGAGGCCAGCTACCACGTCGACGGCCCGCGCCAGCCGCAGCAGCCCGGCCGCGGCGAACAGGCCTACAGCAGCGGTGGCCTGGCGCCGGTGCCGGTGTTCCAGCGTTCGGCCAAGGCCTACCCGATGCTGCGCTACCCCTGGGAGCGCACACGGGCCGCGCTGCTGGCGCTGGCCGACGACAGGCCGCAGCTCGACGCCGTGCAGCTGGCCTATGTGAACCCCGAGACCGGCAGCGATGTGCAGAACATCCTCGGCTACAGCGCGCTGCTGCTGCGCCCCGGCCAGACCTTGCGGTTGCCGGCACGCAGCCCGGCCCAGGTGTTCCACGTCATCGAAGGCGGCGCCTCGGTGCAGGTCGGCACACAGGCGGCGTTTGCGCTGGACCAGGCCGACACCTGCTGCGCACCGGGCTACACGCCGGTGACGCTGACGAATGCCGCAGCCAGCGCGCCGAGCTTCGTTTTCATCGCCGACGAGTCGCCGCTGCACCGCAAGCTCGGTGTCTACGAAGACCGTGGCTGACCTGCATTCCCAACCTCGCGAGAACCCCCGATGCGCCCGTCCTACCTCTGGAACCCGCCGCCGCCCTTGTCGCTGCCGGTGCGTGGCAGCACGCAGCGCCTGCCGGTCAACCGCCTGTTCTTCGTCGGCCGCAACTACCACGCACATGCCGTCGAGATGGGCAAGCCGGTCGACAAGAGCGCCGAGCGGCCCTTCTACTTCACGAAGTCGCCGCAGACCCTGGTGGACAGCGGCGCCACCGTGGTCTATCCGCCCGAGACGGCGAACTACCACCACGAGATGGAGCTCGTCGTCGCCATCGGCAAGCCGGGTTTCCGCGTCGCCGAGGCCGACGCCCACGCGCTGGTCTACGGCTATGCCTGCGGCCTGGACATGACGCGCCGCGACCTGCAGCTGGCCGCACGCGACAAGGGCCGGCCCTGGGACCTGGGCAAGGACGTCGAGCAGTCCTCGGTGGTGTCGGAGATCGTGGCCATGCCCGGCGTGCTGCTGGAGCGCGGGGCGCTGGCCCTGGCCGTCAACGGCCGGCCGCGCCAGCAGTCCGACCTCGACAAGCTGATCTGGAACGTGCGCGAGCTGATCGCCGACCTCTCGCTGTTCTACCACCTGCAGCCCGGCGACCTGATCTTCACCGGCACGCCCGAAGGTGTGGGTGCCGTCGTCGCCGGCGACCGCATCAGCGGCCACATCGACGGTGTCGGCGAGATCGCGCTGCGCATCGCCGACGCCGCCTGAACGACGACCCCATCCACGACCTGGAGACAGGCCACGACGAGCGCCCGCCGGCAGCTGCCCGAGGTGCCCACCGTCGCCGAAGCCGGCGGCCTGGCCGACCCCGAGGTGAAGGCCCGTTTCGAGACTTTTGCGTTCGAAACCATCGGCTGCTCGCCGGCCGAGATCGAGCGCCAGGCGATCAGCCTCGAACAAGCGGCTTCAGCATCCACCATTGATGCAGCGGCAGCGGCTGGAAGCCGGCGTCGCGCAGTGCGTCGCCGCCGAGCTCGGTGCGCTGCAGCTGCGGCACACGCACGGCGCGGCCGGGGTGCTGTGCCAGCAGCGCCTGCACCAGGGCGCGGGCGTCGTGCTGGGCCGGGTCCAGGT
>JBASTF010000022.1:0-10379 GCA_049274755.1 Rubrivivax sp.
GCCACCACCCGCACCGCCGGGTTCAGTGCCCGCAGTTCGGCTGCGGTGGCCTCCAGCGCCTCGGCACCGCGCGCGGTGATCACGACGTTGACGCCTTCGCTCACCAGCGCTGCGGCGCAGCCCTTGCCCAGCCCCTTGCTGGCGGCGCAGACCAGCGCCCACTTGCCCTTGATGCCCAGATCCATGTCCCGTGATTCCTTGTGTTGGTCGAGAGAGAGTCACCGTGCTCTGGCAAGCAGCCAGATGCCCACCAGCACCAGCACCGTGCCGGCCACGATCCAGCCGTTGAACGGCTCGCCGAGGATCAGCACGCCCATCGTGATGGTCGAGAGCGGGCCGATCATGCCTGTTTGTGCCGTCAGCGGTGCGCCGATGCGTTCGATGGCCAGCATCACCAGCAGCACCGGCGCCACCGTGCAGGCCACCGCGTTCAGCAGCGACAGCCACAGCACCGGCTCGGCAACCACGGCCGCCGACAGCGGCCGCAGCAGCACGAACTGCAGCAGGCACAGCAGGCAGGCGACGCTGCTGGCCCAGCCGGTGAGGCGCAGCGCGCCAAGTTTTTTCACCTCGGCACCGCTGGCCACCAGGTAGACCGCATAGCTGACGGCGCTGCCGAACACCAGGGCCGCGCCCAGCGCCGTCTGCGGGCCGGCCAGCGTGAGTTCGTGGCCGAACACCAGCAGCACGCCGGCATAGCTGACGGCCAGGGCCGCCACCCGCTGCCAAGACACCTTCTGCTTGAACAGCAGCGCGCTCAGGCCCAGCACCAGGGTCGGGTTCAGGTAGAGGATCAGCCGCTCCAGGCTGGCGCTGATGTACTGCAGCCCGGCGAAGTCCAGGAAACTCGCCAGGTAGTAGCCGCTGAAGCCCAGGCCGCCCACCACCAGCAGGTCGCGCCTGTCCAGCGGCGGCTTGCCGCGCCCGGCCCACCAGGCAATGGCGACGAACAGGGGCAGCGCAAACAGCATGCGGTACATGATCAGCGTCACCGCATCGACGCCGTGGCGGTAGGCCAGCTTGACGATGATGGCCTTGCCCGAAAAGGCCACCGAACCGGCGGCCGCCAGCGCCAGCCCGCGGCCCAGCGACGGGCTACCGTTCATGCCGCCCTGTCCTGCGGCGCATTGCGCTGCAGGCAGCATTCGCGGGCGATGCGGCGGTAGCCCAGGCTTTCGTAGATGGCGATGGCCACGTCGTCGGGGTCGGCGCACATCAGGATGCGCTGCAGCCCCCAATGCGCAAGGCCCCAGGCCGAGACACCGTGGACCAGGGCCGTGCACAGCCCGCGCCGTCGCCAGGCCGGATGTGTGGCCACACGCTGGAATCGGCCGAGGCCGGCGCCGTCCTGCATCAGCCCGCAGTCGGCGGCCAGCACACCGTCGCAGCGCACGCCGAACCAGGCCGCATGGCCCTGTGCGGCCATCGCCGCATAACGCCGCAGCTGGCGGCGCCGGTACTCGGCGTAGCTGTCGACTGCAAACCCATGGGTGTCGGCACATTCGAGGGTGACGATGGCCTCGACGTCCTGCTGCAAATCCAGTTGCAGCAGTTCCACACGGCCCCGCGGTGCCGCGCTCGTGGCCCGCAGGCCGCCGGGCTGCAGTTCCAGCACCGTGGTCGCGATGACCTCGAAGCCCGCGGCCTCCCAGGCCGGCAGTTGCGGCAGCGCCGACGGCGGCGTGTTGATGCCCAGCGCCACATGCTGCGAGGCCGGCTGCAAGGCAGCGACCTCGTCGTCGAAACGCCGCAGCCAGTGCGCCAGGTCGGCATCGCCCGGCGCCTGCGGCAGCAGCAGGAAGTTGCCCCAGTAGTAGGTCGGGTTCTCGGGGGTTCGCACGACGATGCAGTCGTCGCGCTCGGCCACCAGCGCGCCATGGCGGTGCAGCAGGAAGTCGCTGCGCCAGCCGGGCTGCAGGTCGGCCAGCTGCATCTCAGAAGCCCGCGGCCTGGCCGTCGCGGCGCGGGTCGCTGGCGGCGACGTAGCCGTCGGCCCCCGGGTCGCCCAGGCGCCAGATGAACTGGCCGGCGCCGAAGTCCTGGTAGCTGTCGTTGATGACTTCCATGCGGTGGCCCAGCGCCGCCAGGCCGGCCACGGTCTCGGGCTTCAGGTCGGCCTCGACGTTGATCTCCAGCCCGGCGTTGAAACGCCAGCGTGGTGCGTCGCAGGCGGCCTGCGGGTTCTGCCGGTGGTCCACCATGCGCACCAGGGTTTGCAGATGGCCTTGCGGCTGCATGTTGGCCCCCATCACGCCATAGCTCATCAGCGGCTGGCCCCCCTGCGTGACAAACGCCGGGATGATGGTGTGGAAGGGCCGTTTGCCCGGCGCCACGCAGTTGGCGCTGGCCGGGTCCAGGCTGAAGCCGTGGCCGCGGTTCTGCAGGCTGACGCCGTAGTCGGGCACGACCACGCCCGAGCCGAAGCCCATGTAGTTGCTCTGGATGAAGCTGACCATCATGCCGCTTTCGTCGGCGGTGCTCAGGTAGATCGTGCCGCCCTTGGCGGGGTTGCCGGCGCCGAAGTCCTGCGCACGCTGCGGGTCGATCAGCTTCGCCCGTTCGGCGAGATAGGCCGGGTCCAGCAGTTGTTCGGCCGTGACCTGCATCTGCGCCGGCTCGGCGACATAGCGGTAGGTGTCGGCAAACGCCAGTTTCATCGCCTCGATCTGCAGGTGCTGCGAGGCCGTGCCGTCCACCGGCAGCGCGGCGATGTCGAAGTGCTTCAGCAGGCCCAGCGCCATCAGCGCCGAGATGCCCTGGCCGTTCGGCGGAATCTCGTGCAGCGTGACGCCGTGGTAGTCCATCGCGATCGGTACCACCCACTCGGGGCGGTAGGCCTCGAAGTCGGCCACCGTGTGCACACCACCCTGGGCGGCCGCCTGGCGCGCCAGCGCCACCGCGATCTCGCCGCCGTAGAAGGCCTGGCCGCGGCTCGCGCCGATGGCCCGCAGCGCCCGTGCCGCACCCGGCATGCGGAACAGTTCGCCGACGGCCGGTGCCCGGCCACGCGGCAGAAAGGTCTCGGCAAACCCTGGCTGCGACACCAGTTCGGTCACACCGGCCGCGGCGGCCCATTTTTCGCCGATGACCACAGGCACGGCGTAGCCGCGCTCCGCGATCTCGGCCGCCGGCGCCAGCAGGTCGGCGAACGGCAGCCTGCCGAAACGTTCGCTCAGGGCCACCCAGGCGGCCACGGCGCCGGGCACCGTCACGCTGTCCCAGCCACGCACCGGCGTCGCCCGCACGGCGTCGCCGTACTTGCGCTGGAAATACGCGCGGTCCCAGGCCATCGGCGCACGGCCGCTGGCGTTCAGGCCATGCAGCTGCGTGCCGTCCCAGAGGATGCAGAAGGCGTCGGAGCCCAGGCCGTTGCTGCAGGGCTCGACGACGCTCATCACCGCCGCTGCCGCCACCGCGGCATCGACGGCATTGCCGCCGCCCGCCAGCATGCGCAGCCCGGCCTGCACCGCCAGCGGGTGCGAGGTGGACACGACATTGCGGGCAAACACCGGCAGGCGCCGGCTGGCATAACCGGCGGACCAGTCGAAGTGCGAGGCTTGGGCGACGTTCATGGCCGCCGATTGTGGCGCGGCGGCGCCGGCGCCGCGCTTCAGGCCGGCGGTTCCGGATGGCTGGAATCGGCCACGAAGCGGCGCAGCAGCGGTGGCATGTCACCGAGGTGGAAAGCCAGGCGCTGCTCACGCAGTTCGGCGTCGGCCGCGGTGAAACGCTCCAGCCTTCGTTGATGCTCGACCCAGCTTTCGTCGATGAAGTACTCGAGGTAGCGCCCGGGCACCGAGGTGTCGCGGAACAGCCCCCAGGACAACGCACCCTGGCGCAGCCGTGCGGCCCGCGTTTCCTGCATCACCGCGGCAAAGGCGGCGGCGCGCGCCGGGTCGATGAGGTATTCCACCGTCACCATCACCGGGCCTTCGTCAGGGCCGATGCCGATGGCCACGTCGGGCGGCGTGCGCGGCACCGCCGGGCTGAAGTCGGCCTCCTCGCCTTCGACCGAGAAGCGCCGCACAAAGGGCGTCAGCAGCACGCCGAACACCGCCGCAGCCAGGATGGCCGCCGGCACCGAGGCCCAGCCGGCCACCTTGCCGAACAGCATGGCGCCGAAGGCCGTGCCGCCCATCAGCGCCATCTGGTAGATCGACATGCCACGTGCACGCACCCAGTTCGGCAGCGCCAGCTGGGCCGACATCGCCAGCGTGTTGGCGGTGCTGATCCAGGCCATGCCGGCAATGAAGCAGCAGGGCACGGCGATCCAGACCTCGGGCACCAGGGCCAGCAGGATGGTCGCTGCGGCGTGGATCAGCGTGCCGTAGGTGACGAACTGGTCGCGGTCGAAACGCCGGCGCCAGCGCGGGAACAGCAGGGCCGCGAGGATGGCGCCGGCACCCAGGCAGGCCATCAGCAGCGTGAACAGGCCGGCGCCGCCGCCGTGCAGTTGCCGCGCCACCAGCGGCAGCAGGGCCAGCAGTGCGCTGGCCTGGATGAAAAACAGGAACACACGCACGATGATGGCGCGCATGCGCGGCGACTGCCGCACATGCTGCAGCCCCACACGCATGGCACCGACAAACCGTTCGCCGGGCAAGGCGCTGGCGCGCGGCGTCGAGCGCCAGCGCAGGATCAGCACAAACGCGGCGCCGGCCAGCAGCGCGTTCAGCACAAACACCGAGGCCGTGCCGGCGCTGGCCAGCAGCGCACCGGCCAGCGCCGGGCCGATGACCCGCGAGAGGTTCATCGAGATGCCGTTCAGCGCCATCGCCGACGGCAGTTCGTCGCGGCGCACGACCTCGGGCACGATGGCCGAAAACACCGGCCAGCGCATCGCCAGGCCGATGCCGTTCAGAAAGGTCAGCAGCAGCAGCAGTTCGGCCGTCAGCAGCCCGGCCAGCGCGGTGCCCGCGATCAGCAGCGCCACCAGCGACACCCAGAGCTGCGTCGCCGCGAAGTACTTGCGGCGGTCGACGATATCGGCCATCGCGCCGCTGGGCAGGCCGAGCAGGAATACCGGCAGCGTCGATGCCGTCTGCACCAGGGCCACCATGACCGGGCTGGTGGTCAACGTCGTCATCAGCCAGGCGGCCGCGACGTCGTTCATCCACATCGTCATGTTGGCTGCCAGCCACGCAAACCAAAGGCCCCGGAACACGGGGCCTTGGAGGGGAAGCAGCGCGGCGGGAAGCCTCATCCGCGCAAGTGTGTCATGCCGCGCGTCAGTCGGCGTCCTGGAACGCCTCCTGGCGCTTGCTCTTGATCGACGGCAGCATCACCACGATGATCATCAGCGCCGCTGCCGCCAGCAGGCCGGCCGACAACGGACGTGTGATGAAGGCCGTCCAGTCGCCGCGGCTGAGCAGCAGCGCCCGCCGCAGGTTTTCTTCCATCATCGGCCCGAGGATGAAGCCCAGCAGCAACGGCGCCGGTTCGCAGCCCAGCTTGTAGAACACGTAGCCGACGATGCCGAAGGCTGCGCCCATGTAGACGTCGAAGGCGTTGTTGTTCAGCGTGTACAGGCCGATGCAGCAGAAGCTCATGATGGCCGGGAACAGGAAGCGGTAGGGCACCGTCAGCAGCTTGATCCAGATGCCGATCAGCGGCAGGTTCAGGATCACCAGCATCAGGTTGCCGACCCACATCGAGGCGATCAGGCCCCAGAACAGCTGCGGGTTGCTCGTCATCACCTGCGGGCCGGGCTGGATGCCCTTGATCGTCATCGCGCCGACCATCAGCGCCATCACCGCGTTCGGCGGGATGCCCAGCGTCAGCATCGGGATGAACGAGGTCTGCGCACCGGCGTTGTTCGCCGATTCCGGACCTGCGACGCCGCGGATGTTGCCCTTGCCGAACGGCACTTCGTGCGGCTTGAACGGCACCTTCTTCTCGACCGTGTAGGCCGCGAAGGCCGCCAGCAGCGCGCCGCCACCGGGCAGCACGCCCAGCAGCGAACCCAGGCTGGTGCCGCGGATGACGGCCGGCCAGGCGTTCTTGAAGTCTTCCTTCGTTGGCCACAAGCCCTTCACGTCCTTCGTGAAGACCTCGCGGTGTTCGGCCGGCATGCCCAGGTTGGCGATGATTTCGCCGAAACCGAACACACCCATCGCGATGGCGACGAAGCCGATGCCGTCGGTCAGTTCGGGCACATCGAAGCTGTAGCGCGGCACACCCGAGATCACGTCGGTGTTGATCTGGCCCAGCAGCAGGCCGAGCAGGATCATCGCGATGGCCTTGACCAGCGAACCCGAGGCCAGCACGACGGCGCCGATCAGGCCCAGCACCATCAGGCTGAAGTACTCGGCCGGGCCGAACTTGAAGGCCAGTTCGGTGAGCGGCGGCGCAAAGGCCGCGATGATCATCGTGCCGACGGTGCCGGCAAAAAACGAACCCAGGCCTGCAGCGGCCAGCGCCGCGCCGGCGCGGCCCTTGCGGGCCATCTGGTAGCCGTCGATCGCGGTGACGACCGAGCTCGATTCGCCGGGCACGTTGATCAGGATGGCGGTGGTCGAGCCGCCGTACTGTGCGCCGTAGTAGATGCCGGCCAGCATGATCAGCGCCGGCGTGGCGTCGAGCGCGTAGATGCTGGGCAGCAGCATCGCGATCGTGGCCACCGGGCCCAGGCCCGGCAGCACGCCGATCAGGGTACCCAGCACGGCACCGCCGAAGGCGTACGCGAGGTTGATCCAGGTGAAGGCGACGCTGAAGCCGAGCGCCAGGTTGTTCAACAGTTCCATGGTCTTCTCGTTTCCTGCTTCAACCGCCGATGAAGGACGGCAACAACGGGATCGTCAGCTTCAGCCCGTAGATGAAGATCACCCACGAACCGAGGGTCAGGAGCACCGCATTGATGAGGGCGTCCTTCCAGTGGAATTCGTCGCCGGCGGCGGCCGAGCCGACGATCAGCAGCGGCAGCGCGATCCACATGCCCAGGTGCGGCAGCGCCCAGCCGAACACGGCGACGGCACCGCAGATGATGAGCAGCGGCTTGAAGGCCCACTTGCCGATCTTGTCGCCGCCCTCGACCTCGAGCGTCAGCGACTTGAACAGCACCATCGCACCCAGGATGGCCAGCAGCAGGCCGAGGCCGAAGGGGAAGTAGCCCGGCCCCGGACGCGCCGAGTTGCCGAAGCTGTAGTTCGTTGCGCCCCAGGCAAAACCGATGCCGACGGCGATGAACATGAGGCCGGACCAGAAGTCCTTCTGGCTCTTGATTTTCACGGTGATGTCTCCTCCGGACGGATGGTTGCGGCGGATTCTAGGCAGCGCCCTCCACACGGCGGATGTGGTTTCCACGTAAGGCGGAGTCAGTGCAGCCCCGGCGTCGTGCGCAGCACCTCTTCCACCGTCGTCAGCCCTTCGGCGATCTTCATCGCCCCCGCCAGGCGCAGCGGGCGCATGCCGTCCTTCACCGCGATGCGGCGCAGCGCCGTGGCGTCCAGCGCCGGATGCACGGCAGCACGTGCCGCGTCGTTCAGCAGCAGCAGTTCGTACAAACCGGCACGGCCGCGGTAGCCGGTGTGCCGGCACTCCAGGCAACCCACGGGTTTGTACGGACGCACGCCGCCCGACAGCCGCCAGGGCTTCACCAGTTCCTCCAGCGTCTCGCGTGTCGTCGTGTCGTCGCGCGTCTTGCAGGCCGGGCACAGCGTGCGCGCCAGCCGCTGCGCCAGCACGCCGACGACGGTGGCCGCGATCAGATACGGCGGCACACCCAGGTCGGCCAGGCGTGTGATGGCGGCCGCGGCATCGTTCGTGTGCAGCGTGCTGAACACCAGGTGGCCGGTCAGCGCGGCCTGGATCGCCATCTCGGCGGTGGCCAGGTCGCGGATCTCGCCGACCATGATGATGTCCGGGTCCTGCCGCATCAGCGCGCGCAGGCCTTCGGCAAACCCCATGTCGATGGCAGGCTGCACCTGGGTCTGGTTGAAGGCCGGCTCGATCATCTCGATCGGGTCTTCGATGGTGCAGACGTTGACCTCGTCGTTGGCCAGGGACTTCAGCGTCGAATACAGCGTCGTCGTCTTGCCGCTGCCGGTGGGGCCGGTGACGAGGATGATGCCGTGCGGATGGCCGATCAGCTGCTGCCAGCGCTGCGCGTCGTGCACACCGAAGCCCAGGGCCTCGACGCTCTTCAGCACCGTCTCGGGGTCGAAGATGCGCATCACCATCTTCTCGCCGAAGGCGGTGGGCATCGTCGACAGCCGCATCTCGACTTCGCCCCCCTCCGGCCGCACCGTCTTGATGCGCCCGTCCAGCGGCCGCCGGCGTTCCACCACGTCCATGCGGCCCAGCAGCTTGATGCGCGCCGTCATCGCCGTCATCACCGTCAGCGGCACCTGGTAGACGGTGTGCAGCACACCGTCGATGCGGAAGCGGATGGCGCCCATCTCGCGCCGCGGTTCGAGGTGGATGTCGCTGGCGCGCTGGTCGAACGCGTACTGCCACAGCCAGTCGACGACCTGCACCACACCCTGGTCGTTGGCGTCGAGCTGCTTGTTCGTCTTGCCCAGCTCCACCAGCTGCTCGAAGCTGGCGCTGGCCGAGGTCTCGCCGCTTTTCTGCGCCGCGCGCACGTTTTTCGCCAGCGCGTAGAACTCGGTGGTGTAGCGGCGCACGTCGTCGGGGTTGGCGACGACGAGCTTCACGCTGCGGCGTGTGTGGGCCTCGATCTCTGGCACCCAGGCGCGGTCGAAGGGTTCGGCGGTCGCGATCGTCACCTCGGTGGCCGACATCGCCACCGGCAGCGCGCGCCGCACCTCGGCGTACTTCACGCTCATCACGTCGGCGACACGGCCGACATCGGCGCGCAGCGGGTCGATGCGCAGGTACGGCAGCTGCGCGCGGCCGGCCAGCCATTCGGTCAGCGCCTCGGTGTCCAGCGGCCGGCCATTGCGCGTGAGGCCGGCGCCGCCCAGGCGCACCAGGGCATGCAGGCTGCTGCTGCCGGCACCGAAGCGGCGTGTCACCCGTTCGCTGTCTTCGGTGCTGATGACGGCGTCTTCCAGCAGCCAGGCCAGCAGGGTGCGCCAGTCCAGCGGGCCGGTGGGGGTCTTGGCTTTCATGCGGCGGCGTCGTCCTGCGGTGAATAGGGCCGCAGCATGCGCAGCCACTTGCGTGCCGGCAGCCCGTGGGCGCCGAAACGTGTCTCGATGGTAGCGGCGCGCTCCACCAGCAGCGCAGGTTCCGGCAACACCAGATGACGCCCGGCAACAACGACGGTGTTGCCTTCGCGGGTGGGCCGCAGGCTCCAGACATGCGCGCGGCCGAACACCGCGGCGATGCGCGCGGCGCTGCGTGCGAAGCTGGCATCGCGGCCGAAGAGGTTGACGCTCATCACGCCGCCGTCGGCCAGCACACGGGCGCAGTCGGCGTAGAAGGCCTCGTCGTCGAGCACCGGCGCCGCGGCCTCGTGGTCGTAGAGGTCCACATGCAGCAGCTGCACGCTCTGCGGCTCGGCACTGTCGCGCAGCCAGCGGCCGGCGTCGGCGACGACCACCTGCACCGGTTCCGGCAGATGGAACCAGGCGCGGTTGACGGCCACGACGTCGGCATTGATCTCGATCACCGTCGTCGGCATGCGCAGCAGCTTGTGCGTGAACCGCGTGATGGCGCCGGCCCCCAGCCCCAGCTGCAGCGCGCGGCCCTGGCCCAGCGCCTCGGTGGGCAGCCACAGCAGGCTGGCCAGCATGCGCTGCACATAGTCCAGTTCCACCACCTGGGGCTTGCGCACCCGCATCGCACCCTGCACCCAGATCGAGCCCAGGTGCAGGTAGCGCACACCGTCGGATTCGCTGATCGTGGCTTCGGGCAGGCTGTTGTCGTCGTCTCGGCTCATGCCAGATCGTAAGCGGCGCAGACCTCGCGCCAGGCCGCCAGCTTGCGCTCGAACGACCAGCTGGCATTCGCCGGGCTGCTGGACGGCAGCTTGTGCACCACCAGCCCCAGCGCCGCCAGATGCCGCATCGCGCGCGCCGACTCGCCGCCGTTGTGCGCCACGGCCACCAGGCCGGGCGCCCGCCGGCGCAGGCTGGCGAAGTCGTTGTACTCGGCGTCTTCGATGGCCGTGTCCAGGCTGCCTTCGCGGCGGCAGGCGGCGTAGACGTCCCACAGCCCCAGGCCACGGCCCTTCAGCACCGCCAGCCGCTGCGCGTAAGGCAGCGCACGCAGGTCCTGCCCCCACAGCGCCGACAGCAAAGGCCAGAAGTGGTTGCGCGGATGGGCGTAGTACTGCGCGGCCTGCAGCGACGCAACACCGGGGAAACTGCCCAGCACCAGCAGCCGCGTGGCCGGGCCGACCACCGGCCCCAGGCCGACCAGGCGCTCGCTCACGACGCCGACAAGGCTGCCAGCCGCGGCAGCGCTGCGTGCAC
>JBASTF010000023.1:0-6771 GCA_049274755.1 Rubrivivax sp.
CAGCGAACCTGCGCGCCTGCTGGCGCAACTGGTGCAGCAGACCTGCGGCGGTGTTTGACGCGGCGCAGCAGCGCCGCCCGCACGGCCCTCGGCGTCAGCCCAGTCGCTGCGCCCGGTCGACGGTCAGCACATGGCTGCCCGACGGCCCCTGGCTGATGAAGTCGCGCCGGTCTTCACGGCGGTCCTGCCGGTCGTCACGCCGGTCTTCACGGCGGTCGTGGCGCCGGTCGATGCCGGCCGCACAGCCGGACAACACGACGACGGCAGCAGCCAGGGCGGCGAGCGGAATGATTCGCGGGTTCATGGCACCTCCATCCGTTGTTGATGGTGCAGATCCTAGGCCGGCACAGGGCGCGCTGGCTGTAGGTGCGAGCCGAAGCGGGTGTAGGTGTTGTCCCACGCAGGCCCGGCGACGTCAAGCGCCGCCGCTCAGGCCTTCAGCCGCTCGTTCTGCGGGAACATCGCGCGCCGCGCCTCGTCGTCCATCTCGGTCTTGAAGCTGTACCTGTCCTTCAGCGTCGCCACACGCTGCGCGGCCGGGCGCGCGCTGATGGTGTCGAACAGGCGCTTCAGGTTCGGCAACTGCTGCCAGGTCTCGGCGCCCAACACAAACGGCAGCGCGCGGGCCCAGCCCCAGACCGCCATGTCGACCAGCGAGTAGCGCTCGCCGATCATCCAGGCCTTGCCGTCCAGATGGGCTTCGAGAATCTTCCAGTGCCGCCAGGCCTCGAAGTCGTAGCGGTTGACCGCGTAGGGCACCGGCTCGGGCGCGTAGTGCTTGAAGTGCACGCTCTGGCCGCTGAAGGGCCCGATGCCCGAGGCCACGAACATCAGCCAGGACAGCATGGCGCCGCGGTCCTGCGCCTCGGGCAGAAACTGGCCGGTCTTCTCGGCCAGGTACAGCAGGATGGCATTGCTGTCGAACACCGTGCTGCTGCCATCGACGATCACCGGCACCTTGGCATTCGGGTTCAGCGCCGTGAAGGCCGACGCATGCTGCTCGCCTTTGCGGGTGTCCACCGGCACGGCTTCGTAAGGCAGGCCGGACTCTTCGAGGAACAGCGCAACCTTCATCGGGTTGGGCGCCAGCGAGTAATAGAACTTCAGCATGGGGGCACCTGGGCGGCGGTTGGTGAAAGCCGGCCATTGTGGACCGGCATGTGCGGCCTGCGTCAGCGGCTGCGGCGGGCGGCCAGCACCGTGTCGTACAGCGCCAGGTAGGCTCGCGCCGGTTGCTCCCACGACAAGGGCTGGGCCATCGCGCGGGCCATCGCCGCGCACCAGGCAGCGCCGGCGGCGCGTTGTTGCAGCGCCCGCTGCACGGCTTGCTGGAAGGCGCCGGGCGTGGCGGCATCGAAGACAAACCCGGTGCCAGCGCCAGGCGCGGTGTCGAGGTCGCTCACCGTGTCCGCCAGGCCGCCCACACGCCGCACCACCGGCAGCGTGCCATAGCGCAGGCCGTACATCTGCGTCAGCCCACAAGGCTCGAAGCGCGAGGGCACGGCGATGAGGTCAGCGCCGGCCACCAGGCGGTGGGCGCGTGCCTCGTCGTAGCCGATGTGCACCTGCACGCGGCCTGGGTGTGCCTGCTGCGCCATGCGGAAAGCGGCTTCCAGCGCCGGCTCGCCGGTACCCTGCACGGCGAACTGCACACCCTGGCGCACCAGGTCGGGCAGCGCGGCCAGCACCAGGTCCAGGCCCTTCTGCGCCGTCAGCCGGCTGACCACGGTGAGCAGCAGCGCGTTGTCGTCGACCTCCAGGCCCAGTTCTCGCTGCAGCGCCAGCCGGCACTCGGTCTTGCCGGCCAGGCGTTCGGCGTCGTAGCGTGCGGCGATGGCCGGGTCGGTGGCCGGGTTCCAGACCTCGCAGTCGATGCCGTTGAGAATGCCCGAGACATCGCCGTCGCGGCCACGGATCACGCCGTCCAGCCCGCAGCCGAACTCGTGCGTGGTGATCTCGCGGGCATAGGTCGGGCTCACCGTCGTCACGCGGTCGGCGAACTTCAGGCCGGCCTTCATGAAACTCAGCTGGCCGTGGTACTCCAGGCCCGACGGCGACAGCAGCCGCGACGCCAGACCCAGCATGGCCCAGTCGTGCATCGGGAACAGGCCCTGGAAGGCCAGGTTGTGCACCGTGAACACCGAGGCCGCCGCCGTCGGCGCATGTTCGGCCATGTAGGCGCAGGCCATCGCGGCGTGCCAGTCGTGGGCGTGCACGATGTCGGGCACCCACTGCGGGTCGGCGTCGTCGGCCGCCAGGTGCGCCGCCACCCAGCCCAGCAGGGCGAAGCGCTGCAGGTTGTCGGGCCACTCCTCGCCCAGGCTGTCCTGGTAGGGGCTGCCGCCGCGGCGGAACAGGTAGGGCGCCTCGACGATGTAGACCGGCAGCCTGCTGCCCGGCATGCGCGCCAGCAGCAGGCGCACACGCAAGGCGCCGAAGCAGGCGCCGATGTCGACGACGCTGCGTGCACCCTGCACCGCGTCCAGTACCGGCGGCAGGCCGGGCAGCAGCAGGCGCACGTCGGCACCCTGGCCGGCCAGGGCCACCGGCAAGGCCGCCACCACGTCGGCCAGCCCGCCGGTCTTCACCAGCGGGAAGACCTCGGCGGCCACATGCAGCACCTTCATTGCAGCTTTCTCAGCATGTCGCGTGTGACCAGGGTGATGCCGCTGTCGGTGCGATAGAAACGGGCGGCATCGGTCGCGGCGTCTTCGCCGATGACCATGCCGTCGGGGATGACGCAGTCGCGGTCCACCACCACCCGCGTCAGCCGCGCATGGCGGCCCACCTGCACGCCGGGCAACAGCACCGACCAGTTGACCGCCGAATGCGAATGCACGCGCACGGTGGAGAACAGCACGGTGCGGAACACTGCGCCCGAGACGATGCAACCGCCGGAAACCAGTGATTCGATGGCCAGCCCCCGCCTGTCGTCCTGGTTGTGCACGAACTTGGCCGGCGGCAGCTGCGGCTGGTAGGTCCAGATCGGCCAGTTCTGGTCGTACAGGTTCAGCAGCGGGTCGGTGGCCGTCAGGTCGATGTTGGCGTCCCAGTAGGCGTCGATGGTGCCGACATCGCGCCAGTACGGCTGTGTCCCCGCCTTGGTGCCAACGCAACTCAATTCGAAGGGATGCGCCGCGGCGACGCCTGCATGCACCATCTTCGGGATGATGTCCTTGCCGAAGTCGTGGCTCGAGTTCGGGTCGGCCATGTCGCGCTCGAGCTCGCGGTACAGGTAGCGCGCGTTGAAGATGTAGATGCCCATGCTGGCCAGCGAGCGCCCGGGTTTGCCGGGCAGCGTCGGCGGCTCGGGCGGCTTTTCGACGAAGGCCGTGATGTTGCGGTGTTCGTCGACCGCCATCACGCCGAAGGCCTTGGCTTCGTCACGGTCGACCTCGATGCAGCCCACCGTCACCTCCTTGCCCAGGGCGACATGGTCGGCCAGCATCAGCGCGTAGTTCTGCTTGTAGATGTGGTCGCCGGCCAGCACGACGACGAAGTCGGCGCGGTAGGCGGCCAGGATGTCCTGGTTCTGGTACACCGCGTCGGCCGTGCCGCGGTACCAGCTTTCTTCGTCGACACGCTGCTGCGCCGGCAGCAGGTCGACGAACTCGTTCATCTCGGTCTTCAGAAAAGCCCAGCCGCGCTGCAGGTGGCGCAGCAGGCTGTGGCTCTTGTACTGCGTGATGACGCCGATGCGGCGGATGCCGCTGTTCATGCAGTTGGACAGCGCGAAGTCGACGATGCGGAACTTGCCGCCGAAGTACACGGCCGGCTTGGCGCGGTTGTCGGTCAGGTTCTTCAAACGGCTGCCGCGGCCACCGGCCAGCACCAGGGCCACGGCGCGCCGCGGCAACCCGAAGCTCTGGGCAGGATCGATCGGGTTCATCGTGTCTCCTCGTTGATGTCTGAACGCGAAAAGCAGCAAAGCTACAGAAACGGCGGTGGCGCCCTCTCCAAGCGGGCCGCACAGAACAGCCGATCACACCGAAAGCAACACCTTCGATGTCATCACCAAAGGCCCGCCATGAAAAGAAAATTCTCCATGTCTGTTCAACACGAACAACAACCCTGCCTTGTTCGGTGTAGCGTGACTACGCAGCCCGGCACCGGCACCAGATTGACGCCAGCGCCGCCGCTGGCCGACACTGCGCAGCCGCGGCACGCGCCATGCATCGGCTGCTCGCCATCGCCATCCGGACCGCCCTTCCATGACATCCACATCCTCCACCGCGCCGGCATCGCTGGGGCCGCAAATCGACCACCACCTGCTGTCCACCGTGGCCGTGGCCCCCGCCGCGGCCTCGCGTTCCGACATCATGCTCGCCGTCGCCCAGGTGGCGCGCGAGGCATTGTCGCGCCGCTGGGTGGCCGGCGACGCCGGCGATCGCAAGAGCCGTGCGCGCCGCGTCTACTACCTGTCGATGGAGTTCCTGATCGGCCGCACGCTGTCCAACGCGCTGGCCGCGCTGGACCTGCAGAGCGGCGCCGCCAAGGCCGCCGCCGAACACGCGGCGACACTGGAAGATCTGGCGGCGCAGGAAAAGGATGCGGCCCTGGGCAACGGCGGCCTGGGCCGGCTGGCCGCCTGTTTTCTCGATTCGATGGCCACCGTGGGCCTGCCGTCGATGGGCTACGGCATCCGCTACGAGTTCGGCATGTTTGCGCAAAGCATCCAGGGCGGGCGCCAGGTCGAACACCCGGACCCCTGGGTCGAGGACGGCACACCCTGGGAGTTCCCGCGCAGCGGCGTGGCCTACCCGGTGCGCTTCGGCGGCTGGGTCGAACAGCCCGAAGGCCCGGCTTCGCAGGCCGCCTGGCGCCATGCCGGCGAAGTGGCGGCCAAGGCCTACGACATGGTGGTGCCCGGCCACGGCACCGAACGTGTCAGCACGCTGCGGCTGTGGCGCGCGATGGCACCGTCGCAGATCGACCTGCACGCCTTCAACAGCGGCGACTACGCCCGTGCCGCCGAGTACAAAAACGAGTTCGAGAACATCTCCTGGGTGCTGTATCCCAACGACAGCACGCCGGCCGGCCGCGAACTGCGGCTGCGCCAGGAGTACTTCTTCACCAGCGCTTCGATCCAGGACATCCTGGCGCGCCACCAGGCCGAACACGGCACGCTGTCGAACCTGGCCGAGAAGGTGGCCATCCACCTGAACGACACCCACCCGGCCATCGGCGTGGCCGAGTTGATGCGCCTGCTGGTCGACGAACAGCAGATGGCCTGGGACACGGCCTGGGCCATCACGCAGGGCGTGTTCAGCTACACCAACCACACGCTGATGCCCGAGGCACTGGAAACCTGGCCGGTGGCGCTGATGCAGCAGGTGCTGCCGCGCCACCTGCAGATCATCTTCCGCATCAACCACGACTTCCTCGTCGAAGCCGGCAAGCTGCGACCCGGCGACGACGGCTTCCTGCGCCGCCTGTCGCTGATCGACGAATCGGGCGAACGCCGTGTGCGCATGGCCCATTTGGCCGTGGTCGGCAGCCACAAGGTCAACGGCGTCTCGGCGCTGCACAGCGAGCTGCTGGTGAAGACCATCTTCGCCGACTTCGCCGCGCTGTGGCCACGCCGCTTCACGAACATGACCAATGGCGTCACACCGCGGCGCTGGCTGGCCCAGGCCAACCCGGGGCTGAGCGCGCTGATCGACCGCAGCATCGGCAGCGGCTGGCGGCTGCAGCTCGACGAACTGGCGCGGCTGAAGCCGCTGGCCGATGACACGGCTTTCCGCAACGAGTTCCTGGCCGTGAAACGGGCGAACAAGGCGCGGCTGGCCGAGCACATCCGTGCGACCACCGGCATCGTCGTCAGCCCCGACAGCCTGTTCGACGTGCAGGTCAAGCGCATCCACGAATACAAGCGCCAGCTGCTGAACCTGCTGCAGGTGATCGGCCGCTACCAGGCCATGCTGGCGCGGCCCGACGACGACTGGGTGCCGCGCACCGTGGTCTTCGCGGGCAAGGCAGCGTCGAGCTATGTGATGGCCAAGACCATCATCCGGCTGATCCACGATGTCGGCAGCGTCGTCAACCACGACGCGCGGCTGAAGGGCCGGCTGAAGCTGGTGTTCGTGCCGAACTACGGCGTCTCGGTGGCCGAGGTCATCATGCCCGGCGCCGACCTCTCCGAGCAGATCTCCACCGCCGGCACCGAGGCCTCGGGCACCGGCAACATGAAGCTGGCGCTGAACGGCGCGCTGACCATCGGCACCGACGACGGCGCCAACATCGAGATCCGCCAGCAGGTGGGCGACGACAACATCTTCATCTTCGGCCTGAAGACGCCCGAGGTCGCGGCGCTGAAGAGCAGCGGCTACCAGCCGCTGCGCATCTGCGAGCAGAACGCGCCGCTGAAGGCCGTGCTCGACGCGGTGGCCGGTGGCGCCTTCTCGCCCGAGGAACCGGCGCGCTACCGCGGCCTGGTCGATTCGCTGCTGTGGGGCGGCGACCACTACCTGCTGCTGGCCGACTACGACAGTTATGTCGCCACCCAGGCCCGTGTCGACGCGCTGTTCCGCGACCGCGACGCCTGGGCGACAAAGGCCATCGCCAACGTCGCCGGCATGGGGCTGTTTTCATCGGACCGCACGATCCTGGAATACGCTCGCGAGGTCTGGAGCATCCAACCGCAACGCTGATGCTGAACGCGCACGACGTCGAAGCCCTGCGGCTGGGCCGCCATGGCGACCCCTTCGGCGTTCTCGGCCCGCATCGCGGCGCCGACGGCAGCCACTGGATCCGCGCCTGCCTGCCCGGCGC
>JBASTF010000024.1:0-4541 GCA_049274755.1 Rubrivivax sp.
GCGGCCAGCGGCGTGCCGCGTAGCGCAGCATCTCGGCACGGCCTTCGCGCCCGCGCCGCCACCACACCAGCAGCGGGAACGGCCAGCCGTCGAGCACAAACAGCAGCACGACGTAGCGCAGCGCATCGCCCGAGGCGCGCACGCCCAGGCCGTCGACCACCGTGTACAGCGCGATGATGCCGGCGTTGGCGAAGGCAAAAGCCAGCGCCTTGCGGTGGTGCAGCGCCTCGCCCGGATGGGCCAGCCCGACCAGGGCGACGCCGATGGTGATGCCGATCACACCCAGCCAGGCCGCGGCCGACGGTGTTTCGCCGATGGCCGAGGCACTGGCCAGCGCCACCAGCAGCGGCGCAAAGCCGCGCATGATGGGGTAGGTCATGCCCAGCTCGCCGTGCTGGTAGGCGCCGGCCAGCGCGATGTAGTAGCCGATGTGGATCACCAGCGAAGCGGCGATGAAGGGCCAGCTCTGGGCGCTGGGCAGGCCCAGCCACAGTAGCAGCGGCAGGCCGAGCACGGCGCCGCAGAAGTGCACGAGCGCGGTGTCCAGCGTCTTGTCGCCGGCCGACTTTACCAGCGCGTTCCAGCTCGCGTGCAGCGCCGCGCCGAACAGCACGGCCAGGACCACGCCCCAGGTCACGTCGCGGCGATGCGCTGCGCGCGGGCCAGGTAGTGCACCAGCGGCGGCGTCACCAGGCCGGCGGTTTTCGCCTGGTCGTCCCACAGCCGCAGCCGCACGGCTTCGGCGGCGCCGGGGCGGGCGATCCAGGTCGCGGCCTCGTCGTCGGCAAACACACCGCCTTGCAGCAGCAGGCTGCGCTGCGAATCGGCCGACAAGGCGGCGTGGTAGGCCGGGCGCGTGGCGCAGAGATAACGTTTGGCGTCGACGTGGCCCTGGATGGCCCCCAGCACCCGGTCAGGGAACAGGCCACGCAGAAAGGGCAAGGCGCTGTACTGGTGCAGGTCGTCGACACCACGCAGCGTCGGTGTTGCACCCAGGTCTTGCAGCAAGTGCCCCAGGTCGTGCAGCAGCGCCGCGGTGACCAGCATGTCGTCGGCGCCTTCCTGCTCGGCCAGCCAGGCGCTTTGCAACGCATGCTCCAGCTGCGTCACCGGCTCGCCGGTGTACTGCTCGCCGCCACGGCGCTCGAACAGCAGGCGGATGTCGTCCAGCGTCAGCATCAGGGTTCGTCCAGGCCGGCCAGTTGCGAGTGGCGCAGCCGCGTCGCCGTCAACGCGCCAGCCGATTCGAGGATGGGGTAGGCGATCGAGCAGATGTGCGAGTTGATGCGCTTCAGCTCGCTGATCAGGTCCAGGTGCAGCGAGCTGGTCTCGATGCTCTGTGCCGTGTTGTCCTGCAGCCGCGCAATGTGGTTGGCCGCGTATTCGTGCTCCAGGTCGCGGAAGCGCGCCTTCTCTTCCAGCAGCTTCTGCGCGTCGCGCACATGGCCGTCGAGAAACACGCTCATGCCCAGCCGCAGGTTGGCCAGCAGACGTTCGTGCAGGTGGCAGATCTCGGCCATGCCGGCGTCGCTGAAGCTGCGGTTCTTGTGGATCTTCTTGTCCTCGATGTCCTGCACGACACGTTCGATGATGTCGCCGATCTGCTCCATGTTGATCGTGAAGCTGACGATGTCGGTCCAGCGCCGGCCCTCGCGTTCCGACAGGGCTTCGCGCGAGATCTGCGTCAGGTAGAACTTGATCGCCGAATACAGCTCGTCGACGGTGTCGTCCATGCGGCGCAGGCGCTCGGCGAGTTCGAGGTCGTTGTGCCGCATCACCGGCAGCACACCCCGCAGCATGGTTTCGACGACGTCGGCCTGGTGCAGCGCCTCGCGCGCGGCGCAGCTGATGGCCAGCGAGGGCGTGGCCAGCGCCACCGGGTCCAGGTGGCGCGGGCGGTCGCCGCCATGGGCCGCCGCCGGCGGCAGCCAGCGTTCGACCAAGCGCCCCACCGGCCCGGTGAAGCCGATGAACAGCAAGGCCATCACGAGGTTGAAGCCGAGGTGGAACAGCACCACCTGCTGCGGCACCGACGGCACGAACTCCTGCAGCAGCGCGTGCGCCTGCGGCAGCAGCGGAATGGCGATCAGCGCGCCGACGGCCTTGAAGACGAAGTTGCCCAGCGGCAGCCGCCGCACCTCGGGCGCGGCGCCGCTGGTGGCCAGCATCGCCAGCAGGCCGCTGCCGATGTTGGCGCCCAACACCAGGCCCAGGGCCACGGTGGCCGGCAACATGCCTTGCGAGGTGAGTGTCGCCGTCAGCAGCACGATGGCCAGGCTGGAGTACGAGCCCACCGTCAGTGCCGCACCGACGACGATGTCCAGCAGCACCTCGTTCGGCAGCGCCACCAGCAGCGCACGCACGGCCGGGCTCTCGGTCAGCGGCTTGGTCGCGCCGACGATGAGCTGCAGCGCCAGCGTGATCAGCCCCAGGCCGATCAGCACACGGCCGATGCGCCCGGCCTGGCCGTTCTGGCGGCTGATGAAGAGCACGACACCGACGAAGATCAGCAGCGGGCTCAGCCACGAGAGGTCGAAGGAAAACACCACGGCCATCAGCGCCGTGCCGACATCGGCGCCCAGCATCGCCGCCAGCGCCGCGCTGCTGGCCACCAGGCCCTTGCCGACGAAGGAGGCGACGATCAGGCAGGTGGCCGTGCTGCTCTGCACCAGGCTGGTCACACCCAGCCCGGCCAGCGCCGCGGCGCCCCGGTGGCTGAAGCTGCCCTGCAGCACACGGCGCAGGTTCTCGCCGAACACACGCAGCATGCCGGTGCGCACGATGTGCGTGCCCCACACCAGCAGGGCGATGGCGGCGAGCAGGTTGAGAAGGTGGATCAACTCAGTGGGTGGGCAGAGAGTAGGTTTTCAGGTTCGTGAAGCTCTTCATCGCTTCCTGCACACCTTCCTTGTACCCCAGACCCGAGTCCTTGATACCGCCGAAGGGTGTGAGTTCCAGCCGGTAGCCCGGCACTTCACGCACATTGACCGTGCCCACCTGCAGTTCCTGCACGAACCGCATGATGTGGTCCAGGCGCTGCGTGCACACCGACGAGGACAGGCCGTAGGCCGTGCCGTTGCTGATGGCGATGGCCTCGTCGATGTTGCGGAAGCGGATGATGGGCGACACCGGGCCGAAGGTCTCTTCGTGCACCACGGTCATCTCAGGCCGCACCTGGTCGATGACCGTCGGCGCATACGAAGCACCGTCGCGGCGGTGGCCGGCCAGCAGGCGTGCGCCCTGGGCCAGCGCCTCGTCGACACGGGCCTGGAACAGCCGCGCCGCGGCTTCGTCGATGACGGTGCCCATCTCGGTCTTGGGGTCTGCCGGGTTACCGTGTTGCCAGGCGCGTGTCTTGTCGACGACCAGGTCGGTGAAGCGCTGGGCCACGGCCTCGTGCACCAGCATGCGCTTCACCGCCGTGCAGCGCTGGCCCGAGTTCTTGTACGAGCCCGACACCGCGAGCGTCGAGGCCTCGTCGAGGTCGGCGTCGTCCATCACGATGAGGGGGTCGTTGCCGCCGAGTTCCAGCACCACACGCCGGTAACCGGCCCTGGACGCGATGTACTTGCCGATGGCGACCCCGCCGGTGAAGCTGATGAGGTCCACCGCCGGATGGGTCAGCAGTTCGTCGGCAATCTCCTGCGGGTCGCCGGTGATGACGCTGAGCATCGGCCCCGGCAGCCCGGCTTCGTACAGCAGGTCGGCGAAATACAGCGCCGACAGCGGCACCTTCTCCGAGGGCTTCAGCACCATGCGGTTGTTCGTGGCCACCGCCGGCACCACCTTGTGCGCCACCTGGTTCATCGGGTGGTTGAAGGGTGTGATCGCGGTGATCACGCCCAGCAGCGGCTGCCGCAGCGTGTGCACACGGCGTGCGCGGCCATGCGGCGTGATGTCGCAGGAGAAGCTCTGCCCGTCGTCGCGCAGGCATTCCTGGGCACCGAACATCAGCACGTCGGCGACACGGCCGGCCTCGTAGCTGCCGTCCTTCAGGCACAGGCCGCTTTCGGCGGTGATCAGCGCCGCGATCTCGGCCGTGCGTTCACGCACCAGGGCCGCGGCCTTGTTCAAGATGTTGCTGCGTTCGAAGCGGGTCAGCGCGGGTTTGTAGGCCCGGGCCGCGGCATAGGCTTCGCGCACCTGCTCCAGCGTGGCCTTGGCCACCGTGCCGACGACGGCGCCGGTGTAGGGGTTGTGCACCTCGAAGTGGCGCAGGCCCGCCACCTTCTCGCCGGCGATGCGCAGGCTTTCATTGCGCATGGTTCAGCACCAGGTCGAAGGCGTCGAAGTTGCGCCAGCGGCGCTGCGGATCCAGGCCGTCGATGCGCCGGTTCAGCACCAGCGGCACACGTTGTTCGCTGATCCCGCCGTGCGAACGCAGCGGCACTTCCAGCGCCGTCAGGTCGTGGCGCGAGGCCGCCGTGCCCAGCACCACCGAACGTTCGCTGACGACAACGAGGTCGCCGATGCGGTCGGCCGGCAGTTCGAAGCGTTCGGCGGCGGCGGCCCGCGGCAGCACCACCTCCACGCCCTTCAGC
>JBASTF010000025.1:0-2321 GCA_049274755.1 Rubrivivax sp.
CGACCTGCGCATGCACGCGCTGGCCGAAGCTGGCCAGTTGCTCGAGATGTGCGGCGCGAGCCGACCCGGACATGGCGAGCTAGACGCCTGGCGACTGCTCGACAGCGGCGCCGCATGGGCGCGCTTCCAGGCCCTGTGCGAGGCCCAGGGTGGGATGCGCCAGCCGACGCTGGCACCGCTCGCCGACACCGTTTCGGCCGAGCACGCGGGCAACGTGAGGTCACTGGACGGCGCGCATGTGCGGCGCGTCGCGGTGCTGGCTGGCGCACCGCAAGGAGCCGGCGCCGGCGTCGTGCTGCACGCCCGGATCGGCGATCGGGTCGACCCGGGTCAGCCGCTGTTCACCGTCCACGCAGCGAGCCGGCCCTGCCTCGCGGCTGCGAGGGACGAGTTGCGGCGAGCGCCGCTGATGTTCGTCGGCGACGCGCCGACCGCAGCCCTAACCGAACCACAAGACATGCACTGAAGGGACCAACCGATGGACCACTCGACCACGCTCGCCCGGCCCCTGCCGCCGGACCTGCACGCTCCGGCGCTGCGCATCCTGCGCCGCTTGCTGGCGGGCGTCGAACGGCCACCGGCGCTGAGGTTGGGCGACGCGATCCTGCACGAGCTCGAGGCCCACCCCGAGTACACGCTCGTGATCCGCGACCCCGGATTGCTGCGCCGCCTCGTATTGCGGCCCGATCCGCTGTTGCTGGCCGACGCCTATTTCCGCGGTGTGATCGATGTCGAGGGCGATCTGTACAGCGCACTGGCACTGAAGGCCCACTTCGAGGCCGTTTCGCTGACCTGGCGCGACAAGCTGGCGTTGTGGCGTGACGCGTTGATGCTGCGGGTGTCCGAGCAGGACGGCCTGAAGCCGGTCGGGGGACTGGCCTCGCGCATGGCCCGGCGGTTCGCGCATCGCCATTCACGCCAGACCGACCGGGCGGCGATCTCCTTCCACTACGACGTCTCCAACGCGTTCTACGGTTTGTGGCTGGATGCCGAGCGGGTCTATTCCTGCGCCTACTTCGAAGCCGCTGACGATTCGCTCGAGCAGGCCCAGCGCAACAAGCTGGAGCACATCTGCCGCAAGCTGCGCCTGCAGTCCGGCGACCGGCTGCTCGACATCGGCTGCGGCTGGGGCGCGCTCGTGTGCTGGGCGGCGCGCCATCACGGCGTTCGCGCGCACGGCATCACGCTCAGCCAGCGGCAGCTCGAATACGTACGCGAGCGCATCCACACCGAAGGGTTGCAGGACCTGGTCACGGTGGAACTCCGCGACTACCGCGACCTCGACGGTGCGGCGCTCTACGACAAGGTGTCCAGCGTCGGCATGTTCGAGCATGTCGGCCTGGTGAACCTGCCGGTCTACTACGCCGCGGTCCAGCGTGCGCTGCGGCCGGGCGGGCTGTTCCTCAACCATGGGATCACCCACGACGAGGAGGGTTGGAACCGGACCGTCGCGACGGAGTTCATCAATCGCTACGTGTTTCCGGATGGCGAACTCGACTGCGTCAGCAACATCCAGCTCGGCATGGAGCGCGCCGGCTTCGAGATCCACGATGTCGAAGGCCTGCGCCCGCACTACGCGCTGACGCTGAGGCACTGGGTGCAGCGGCTGGAAGAGCGTCGCGACGACGCACTGCGGGAGGTCGACGAGCCGACCTTCCGCGTCTGGCGGCTCTACATGGCGGCTTGTGCGCTCGAGTTCGAGGCGGGAGGCACGGGCATCTACCAGATCCTGGCATCCAAGCGTGATGGCGGCGCGTGGCCGGTCCCGCTGACCCGTCGCGATCTCTACCATGGGTGAGCAGCCGTGGCCGTTGCTTTCTCCGTCGGCGGCGGGCGACTCGCGATCGGATCTGTCGGCCGGCGCCTTCGCGTCGCTGCTCGCCGCCGGGATGGCGGTGTCGATGGCCTATGGCGTGACACTGCCGCTGCTGCCCGGCCTGGTGGAGCGCACCGGAGGCGGCTCGGCAGCCGACGTGGACAGCCACACGGGCTGGATCACCGGCGCGTACACGCTCGCGCTGTTTCTGTTCGCGCCCGTCTGGGGAGCACTCGCGGATCGGATCGACCGCCGCTGGGTGCTCGCTGCCGGATTGGCCGGGTCGAGTGCGGCGCTGTGGGCCTTGACCTGGACTTCCGGACTTCGTGGGCTCTACGTCGCGCGCGCAGTCGCCGGTCTGGCGTCGGCGGCGGTGCTCCCGGCGGTGTTTGCCTACGTTGTCACCGCGTCGGCACCGCCCCGATTGCAGCGCCGCTTCGCCTGGATCGCGTCGGCCACCGCATTGGGCTTCCTGCTCGGGCCGGCACTCGGCGACGGGCTGGCG
>JBASTF010000026.1:0-5822 GCA_049274755.1 Rubrivivax sp.
GAGTACATGGGCTCAACCGGGGCGCCTCCGGCGGCCTGGCAGGGGCCTTGGATTGAAGAAGTTCAAACCGCAGCCAATCCACTTATCTCAGGCCGCTGCGTGTTCAAACAAGCGGAGCCGGCTCTCACCACACCGAACTCGCCGCTGCGCTGGCCAGCGTGCCGGGCATCGGTGCGGCCAGCATCGCGGTGCTGCTGGCCGAGTTGCCCGAGCTGGGCTCGCTTGACCGGCGCCGCGCGGCCGCGCTGGTCGGGGTAGCGCCCCTGAACCGCGACTCCGGCCAGATGCGCGGACAACGCGCCATCTGGGGCGGGCGCGCCGAGGTGCGCCGCACCCTCTACATGGCCACGCTCGTCGCCGTGCGTCACTGTTCGGTCTTCCGCGCGTTCTACAAGCGCTTGCTGGCCAACGGCAAGCGCAAGAAGGTCGCTCTGGTCGCGGCCATGCGCAAGCTCGTCGGCGTGCTCAATGCCATCGCCAAACAGCGCTCCAGGTGGAATCCGATGCTCCACGACGCTTGACTTTCAAGACGGTTGCTCAGCCGATCCTGCGCTCGCCACGCCCAGGCCGCGTTGCGGACTCCGTGAGCGGCCTGTCTCGCACCTCGCAGTGCCGGTAGAGGCCGGGAAAGTCCTCGCGGAACCCTCACGGAAGGTCCGTGAAACCACCGTGATCCACCCGTTAGGACTTGCTGGGCTGCCGGCGCCATCATCTGGCCGCCGTGAGGCCACAGGTGATGCGGCGTTACGGCACCCATCGAGAGGCAGGCCATACAACCCGTCGGGAGCGCGCAGGATGAACGGACTTCGATCAATCTTCAGGTGGTTCAGGTGGACCGTGGCGGCGCTGTGCGCGCTGTCGCTGGCAGCATGCGGCGGTGGCGAAGACGCCCCTGCTGTCAACACGCCCACCATCACCGCGGCCCCGGTCGACCAGACGGTGACAGCCGGCAGCCCCGCCACCTTCACGGTCGCTGCCACGGGCACCGGCCCGCTCAGCTACCAGTGGCAGCGCAACGGTTCGGCCATCGAGGGAGCCACCTCCACCAGCTACTCGCTGGCGGCTCCCGACCTCGCGGACAGTGGCGCGAGTTTCCGCGTCGCTGTCACCAACGTGGCCGGGAGCGTGACCAGCGTCGCAGCGACGCTAACGGTGAATCCGCTGGTCGCCGCGACCATCGTCACCCAGCCGACGGACGCAACCGTGGTGGCTGGCAGTCCAGCCAGTTTCAGCGTGCTGGCCGGAGGCAGCTCACCTCTCAACTATCAATGGCAACGCGACGGAACGGACATCGCTGGTGCCAACGCTGCCACCTACACGTTGGCCAACCCGACCGCTGCCGACAGCGGTGCCGCCTTCGGCGTGGTGGTAGGCAACGCCGCCGGCAACGTCACGAGTAACAACGCACTGCTGACCGTGGCTGACTCGGTGACGGCACCCGTCATCACCGCCCAGCCGCAAAGCAGCGCCACGTTGGACGGTGCCACGGCCAGCTTCGTGGTGGCCGCTCGTGGTACTGCGCCCTTCAGCTATCAGTGGCGCAAAAATGGCACCGCAATCCCGGGCGCCGCCAGTAGCAGTTACACCACGCCCACGCTGACGTTGGCCGACGGGGGCAACGTCTATACGGTGGTGGTGAGCAATGGCGCGGGCAGCGCCACCAGCAGCAACGCGACGCTCACCATCAATCCCCGGCCCGTGGCCGTGACTGCACAGCCAGTAGGTGCCACCGTCGTCGTCGGCGCGACAGCCGGATTCAGCGTTACTGCAACTGGCTCTGTGCCGATCACGTATCAGTGGCGAAAGAATGGTGCTGCCATCAGCGGCGCCAACGGCGCCAGCTACACCACGCCGGCCACCGTCAGCGGTGACAACGGGGCGCTCCTCAGTGTGGTGATTGGCAACGCGGCGGGAAGCGTCACCAGCGCCAATGCCACGCTCACGGTCACCAGCACATCGACCGCGCCAACCATCAGCACTGCGCCGACGAGCCTGACGGTTCTCGAAGGCCAGGACGCGCGTTTCAGCGTGACGGCCAGCGGCTCCGGCACGCTCAACTATCAGTGGCGGCGTAATGGAGCCAACATCGCTGGCGCGACCGGCTCCGCCTACACCCTGGCCGCTGCAGCGCTGGCCGACAATGGATCCGCGTACAGCGTGATCGTCAGCAATGCCGTTGGGTCTGTCACCAGTAGCAGTGTGGTGCTGACCGTACAGGCCGCCATCGGCGTGCTGACCGGGCGCAAATGGGAGGGCGGCCAGCCACTGGAAGAGAACACCAGCGCGACCAGCGTGCTTCGACGCGACTACGTCATCGACGATGCCGGCCGCGTCACCATGGTCTTCCAGAAGAGCGATGGCACGCGCGATGTGCTGTACGCCACCCGAGGAACGCCCAACGCCGCTGGCACGGCGCCGACCTGGTCGACCCCGGTACCCATCGATCTGCTGGGTGCGACCCCGGTCAGCAGCATGGGCAGCTCGACGGAGCTGACGCTGATGGCCACCCCTGGGGGCGATGTCGTGGCGTTGTGGTTCCACAACGCTGTCTGCGCGGCCGGCACCTACCAGACTTCTTCGACCTGCAGGTATTACTACTACGCACGCTATCGCATCGCCAGCAACACCTGGGACGCCCCGGCGCTGCTCACCGACGCGCCGAATCCGGACTTCCAAGTTCGCATCAACGACCGGGGCGACTTGGCGTTCTTCGGCAAGGGTTGGATCCGTTCAGGGACAAGCAGCTACCAGTCGGCGCTCACCCTCTACATGCGTTCGGGTGGCGACACTGCGGTCCGCAAACAGTCGCTCGGTGGCGAACCGATTGACGCCTGGGAGTTCGCCATGGACAACAGCGGCAACCTGCTGCTGGCAACGCAGAACCAGCAGAACGCCACCGTCGACATCGTGGCCTACCGCGGCACGGTGGCCGCCGGCCTTGGTATGCCCCAGGTGCTGGACACACGCGGTGCGGCAGCGACTCTGGATGTAGCCCGCATCGGACTGAACGGTCAGCAGATCGTCGTATGGACGCAGAACAATGGCGTGAAGACCACCACCTACGCCGCCGCCAGCCCCACGCCCACCGGCCCGTTCACGGTGACTGACCTGGATTTCGTTGGCTCGCAGACCAGCTTCCGTGTGCTGGCGATCAGCGACGAGGGAAGGGCAATGCTCTACAGCATCGGCAACAGTACGCGCCGCGAGTGGACTGCGGCCGGCGGTTGGACGGCCGCAGTCGCCATGGCCTCGGGCTTGCCAGCCAACCAGACCTCCTACACCTATGGCGTCACGCGCAACGGTGACATGTTGATTGCTCAGACGATCGGCTGCTGCAGCGACGGCGGCACGGCCACCTACGACGCCAAACGCAACGTGATGATCACGACCGAACCCAAATCCTCACCAGCTTCAGGCTATGTGCTGGGTTTCTCGAGGTCGGGAATGGGCTACGGCGGCGTGGTGCTGTCCAACGGTGGCATTGGCTTCACCGACATGCTGGCCAAGTACGACACCTTGCCCACCCCCACGGCGCCAGCCGGCGATGGCCGTGACGTCGCCAACCTATGGGGTGCTTTCTTGAAGTAGACCACGCGACGCTGTCATCCGCTCAGGCGGCCTCCAGGGAGATGGCGGCGCACCCGCACACACGACGCGGGGCGTCGCCTGCCACGAAGTTCACCTTCACAACATCAATGCATGGCGTGCCGCCGCGCACGTTCCAACAGGAGCTGTTCATGACCAACCGTTCTCACCCTCGCCTCTTCTATGTGACCGTCAAGTGCACCGTCGTCGCCCTGGCGGCGGGATGCGCCTCCCCGCCGCCGCGGCCCATCGGGGCCGTGCTCCCCATGGCTGGAGGCAACTATCAGAGCACCGTGAAGGCTGCAGACCCGGAGCAGGCGCTCAAGGCATTCAGGTACGACGCCGAAATCACCTGCGGCGACGGTCAGCCGGCCAGGCGGCGAATGTTCTGGGAAGCCGCGCCTCCGCCCCCCAAGTTCACGGTCGTTTCGCAATCGCTGAAAGACAAGAGTGGCAAAGAAGTCAAGTCGGGCAACCAGCTACTCGACGCCGGCATCGCAGTGGGTCTGAAAAGGCTTGGACTGGAGCAGCAGGACTCGGTTACTGCCACGACTGTCTTCAAGTGCGGTTGAGCTAGGCTTTGCGCTCCAAGGCGGGCGGACGGGCGAGTACCTCAATGCGCGAGCCCGCTACTCACTGCTTCAGGTACCGCTTCGAGAATGTGGAGTTCGACGAAGCGCGTGCCGAACTGCTGATCGACGGGAGACTCGTGCCGGCGGAGCCGCAGCCCCTGAGGGTGCTCGGTGAACTGCTGCGCCATCGCAATGAGGTGGTGACCAAGGAAGAGCTGTTCGCGACAGTCTGGGATCGCTGGCCCACCGGGGAACATGTGTTGCCGAGTGCCGTCAATCGTCTGCGCAAAGCACTGGGTCCGAAGGGCAGTGCTCGCATCGTCACGCTGCCTCGACTGGGCTATCGATTTGCCGGCTCCGTGCGATGCGAGCCATTGGGCCGCATTCGCACAGTCAGGCACCCGTGGCAATCTGGCATGGCCCTTCCGGGCCGTGAAGAGTGGAGACTGCAGGGCCCGCTGGCGGCCCCGCACTCGTTTGGTCATTGCAGCACCTGGCTGGCCGTGCATGAGCCCAGCCGCCAGCGCCGATTGCTGCGCTGCGCAACCGATGCCGCCGGGCTTCTGGCGATCAAGCACGAAGCCGCCGTCTCCCGAGTACTGCAGGCCGACGCTGTTGCCCATCGCAGTTTCGCGGCCGTGCTGCACGTCAACTTCTCAGAGCCGCCGTTCTCGATCGAAATAGCTCACCCAGGTACCGAACTGCTGCACTGGGGCGCGGAGAGCGGGACGTTGGCTACGATGACAGAAGCCGATAGGCTGGTCATGTTTGCAGAACTGGCGGAAGGCGTCGCCGCCGCCCACATTGCCGGTATCGTTCACGGCAGTATCTGCCCCTCCAATCTGTTGCTTGCCGAATCTGCCGGTGTCGGGCGACTGGTTCTGATGAACGCCGGGTGCGAAAGCACCATCGACCCGCCTTGGCGACGCTTGGCACCGCCGTCACACCTGGCTCCCGAACAGTTGGTCGGTGAAGGTCCAGGGGTGGCCAGCGACGTGTACGCGATGGGCACCCTGCTGTACCAGCTGTGCGTGGGCGATTTGACGAGGCAGATGGCCTGCGGCTGGCACCGGGATGTGGAGTGTGCGTTGCTGCGGGAAGACATCGCAGCTGCGACCGCCGCGCAGCCCGCGCACCGGCTGCCGAACTTGCAGGCCCTCGTGCTGCGGCTGCAGGCGCTTGCCGCGCGGCGAGAGGCCACCGACGGCCACTCGGTCCACCAGCCACAGAAACTTGAACCGCAGATGCGCCATCGACATTGGACCGGTCGGATGCGCATGGGCGGCGCACTGGGCTGCACCTTGGCAGTCTGCCTGCTGCTCGCGTGGTGGGCTTGGCGCCAGTCGTCGCCTTAAGGGCGCGCCAGCTAACGCATGTTCAGCCCGCTGCTTGTAGCGTGGCGAGGACGTGGCGGTGGTGCTCGACAAGCCAAGAGCTGACGGCCTTCTTCTGCATCGCATCGACCGCCGACTGCATCTTTTGCACGGCTGTCATCCGCTCACCGAGCAGCCACTGCGCGCGCGCGGGTTCAAAGTCCATCAGAGCCGGCTCCGCTTGTTTGAACACGCAGCGGCCTGAGATAAGTGGATTGGCTGCGGTTTGAACTTCTTCAATCCAAGGCCCCTGCCAGGCCGCCGGAGGCGCCCCGGTTGAGCCCATGTACTC
>JBASTF010000027.1:0-2194 GCA_049274755.1 Rubrivivax sp.
GAGTACATGGGCTCAACCGGGGCGCCTCCGGCGGCCTGGCAGGGGCCTTGGATTGAAGAAGTTCAAACCGCAGCCAATCCACTTATCTCAGGCCGCTGCGTGTTCAAACAAGCGGAGCCGGCTCTGAGCTAAGGCGAACCGCGCGGCGGGGCGGCTTGGCCGTGCGGCGCATGATAGGCAAGGTGCGGCGTGCGGCCAAGCCGAGCCGCCGTGTGGGGTCGCCGCCTTGAGCGACGGGTTAGGCAGCGCGGAGCGGGCGTTGTGCCGGGTGAGCCCAGCTATCTTGGTGCGCCGACCAGCGAGCGCCCCCGCTCCTGCCCAGGAAACGCTGGAGCACCTGCGGCGGCGGAGGTCCAACCGAAGGTGCCGACAGCAGCGTTGACAGCGAGACCGAAGCGCACGTTGAGCCAGCGAGGCAAGGCCACTTGGCCGAGCCGTGCCGCACCGGGACGCCGATGGTTCCCTTCGCTGCCTAACGTTCGAGCTAAGCCGACCGCGGAGGCGGGCGCGCTTGGCCGCGCAAGGCATGATGCCACTGGCGCCTGGAGCGGCCAAGCGCGGCTGCCGTAGCGGGTCGGCGCTTGAGCGAGGGGTTAGGCAGCACTGCGTGTTCCGTGCCGGGAGCATTGAGTACGAGGCTACTGAGGGTCCTCCCGCCGCCACGAGGCGACTCAAGCCGCAGTGGCCGTACTGGCGGCGGGCCGATGAACTGACTCACAGAGGCAGTCCGAGAGCGACCTTGAACCGCCCCGGATTTTGAGGAGGCTCCTTCGATTGAGAATGGAGCCAAGATGAGGAAGTCCCCGAAGTTTTCCCCCGAGGTGATCGAGCGTGCGGTGCGCATGGTCTTCGACGCCAAGGACCAGTACCCGTCGCAGTGGGCGGCGATCGAGTCGATTGCGGCCAAGATCGGCTGCACGGGCGAGACGCTGCGCAAGTGGGTCCGCCAAGGCGAGCGCGACAGCGGCGTGCGCCCCGGTTCCACGACGGCCGAGCAGCAGCGCATCAGAGAGCTCGAGCGCGAGGTGCGCGAGCTGCGCAAGACCAACGAGATCCTGAAGCTGGCCAGCGCGTATTTCGCCCAGGCGGAGCTCGACCGCCATCACAAGAGGTGAACGCCTTCATCGACGAGCACCGCGCTCGTTGCGGGGTCGAGCCGATCTGCACAGCGCTGCAGGTCGCCCCATCGGCGTATCGCCAGCACGCAGCGCGCCAGCGCAATCCCGCGCTGCTGCCAGCGCGGTCCAAGCGTGATGCCCAGTTGCTGCCCGAGGTGCAGCGTGTCTTCGAGCAGAACCTGCAGGTCTACGGCGCCGACAAGGTCTGGCGCCAGTTGCAACGCGAGGGTCTGGCAGTTGCGCGCTGCACCGTCGAGCGGCTGATGCGGCAGGCCGCACTGCAAGGTGTGCGGCGCGGCAAGTCGGTGCGCACCACCGTGCCCAATGCCAAGGCGGCGTGCCCGCTGGACCGGGTGAACCGGCAGTTCCAGGCGGAGCGGCCGAACCAGCTGTGGGTAGCTGATTTCACCTATGTCTCGACCTGGCAGGGTTTCGTCTACGTCGCCTTCGTCGTCGACGTCTTCGCACGCTACATCGTGGGCTGGCGGGTCAGCACCTCGATGCAGACCGACTTCGTGCTCGACGCGCTGGAGCAGGCGCTGTACGCACGCCGGCCCGGGCGTGACGGGCCCCTGGTGCATCACAGTGACCGCGGCTCGCAGTACGTCTCGATCCGCTACAGCGAGCGGCTGGCCGAGGCCGGCATCGAGCCATCGGTGGGCAGCACGGGCGACAGCTACGACAACGCATTGGCCGAGACCATCAACGGGCTGTACAAGGCCGAGATCATCCATCGGCGCGGGCCCTGGAAGACCCGTGAGGCGGTCGAACTGGCCACGTTGGAGTGGGTCTCGTGGTTCAACCACCATCGCCTGCTGGAGCCCATCGGTTACATCCCGCCGGCCGAGGCCGAGGCCAACTACTGGAGGCGCCAAGCGCCGGCCTCATCCACAACCAAGCCTGCCCGAGCGGCAGCGCAGTAGGAGGGTTGAACCATGAGTACATGGCCCAACCGGGGGGCCTCCGGCGGCCCCTGCGGGGGGGCTGGAATAATGAAAACGCAAACAGCCAAAAGAAGTCAGACCATGCCGGTTTGACTCAAGCCAACAGGCCTCCTTGAAAGCCGGTGCGGTTCA
>JBASTF010000028.1:0-2078 GCA_049274755.1 Rubrivivax sp.
GCCCAGCAGCGCCTGGCCCAGCGGCGCCAGCAGCCGCCAGCCCTCTTGCCAGCGTGAACCGTTGCTGCTGCTGCTCATGCCGGCGGCTCCGGCGCCATGCCCCAGAGTCGCGGCCAGTCGGTCCGTGAGCGCTGCGCAGCAGCGGCGCGCTGGGCATCGAAGTAGTGCGGCAGCACGGCGCCGTGGCGCTGCAGCATGCGCTGCACGTCCGGCGGCGGCGCTGTGGCAGCGTGGTCGTCGTCGGGCACGCCAGCAAGGTCGCGAAACGGCAATGCGGTCATGGGCGGGCTGCGAAGGCAGTCGCGCTGACTGTAGCAAAGCAGGCGTGTCGCGGCGCGCTGGTTTCTTCTGTTCACCAACAGAGCCGTGGGTCTGGCAGCAACACCTCTTGCGGCGCCGCGCCGATTGCCCGAGACTGCGGCGCCGGAGCCATCGCCGCACGTGACGATCCTGCAGTACCGCCCGTCTCGCCTCCTGGTTGCCAGCCTGGCCTTGGGCGCGGCCCTGTGTGGCGCCGCCCCGGCCGCCGACCCGGCGCTGCAGACGCAGACCGTGAAGCTGCGCGACATCGGCGCCTACAACGCCATCGAACTGCGTGGTGTGGACCACAGCGTCTGGCTGCCGATGTCGGTGCGGCTGGACGAAACCGTGGTCAGCGCCAAGCTGCGGCTGAACTACACCTTCTCGCCGTCGCTGCTGCCCGACCTGTCGCAGCTGAAGGTGATGATCGACGACCAGCCGCTGGCCACCATCGTGGCGCAGAAGGCGGGGCTGGGCGCACCGCAGCGTGCCGAACTCGAGCTCGACCCGCGTTATTTCGTCGACCACGCCAAGCTGCGGCTGCAGTTCATCGGCCACTACACGATGGACTGCGAGTTCCCGCAGCACACCAGCCTGTGGGCCAGCGTGGCCAACGACAGCACGCTGGAACTGGTGACGCGCCGCCTCGTGCTGCGCAACGACCTGGCGCTGCTGCCGGCGCCGTTCTTCGACGCCCGCGACGGCCGCCGCCTCGAGCTGCCGTTTGTCTTTGCGCGCCAGCCCAGCCTGGCCAGCGTGAAGAGCGCGGCCGTGCTGGCCTCGTGGTTCGGTGGCCTGGCGGCCTACCGTGGCGCGCAGTTCCCGGTGCTGTTCGACGTGCTGCCGAAGCGCCATGCCATCGTGCTGGCGACCAACGACGAACGGCCCGCGGGGCTGGCGCTGCCCAAGGTCGAGGTGCCGACGCTGATGGTGGCCAGCCTGCCCGACGACCCGGCGAGCAAGCTGCTGCTGGTGCTGGGCAAGGACGCGGCGCAGCTGGAGCAGGCGGCGCTGGGCCTGGTGCTGGGCCAGGCGGTGCTGAGCGGCGAACGTGCCGAGCTGAAGAGCCTGAAGCTGCCGCCGCCGCGGACGGCCTACACGGCGCCGAACTTCGTGCCCACCGGCGGCAGCGTGAAGCTGGGCCAGCTGGTGGCCAGCCCGGGCGAGTTGCAGGTGCGCGGCCAGACGCTGAACCCGATCCGCATCAACCTGCGGCTGCCCGCCGACATCTTCAACTGGGAAGCCAGCGGCATGCCGGTGGACCTGCGCTTCCGCTACACGCCACCGCGCGAAACGGGGCAGGGCAGCCTGGGCGTGTCCATCAACGACCAGTACGTGCAGTCCTTCCGCCTGGCGCCGGCGGGCAGCGCCCAGACCACACGCAAGCTCACGGTGCCGGCCTTCCAGCTGGGCAGCAACAACCAGCTGCAGTTCAACTTCGACCTGCCGCCGTCCGACGACGGCAAGTGCCGCAACAGCAGCGCGGCGCAGGCCGCGATCGACCCCGACTCGACACTCGACCTCTCGGGCATCGAGCACTACGCCGCGCTGCCCAACCTGGCGTTGTTCGCCAATGGCGGCTTTCCCTTCACGAAGTTTGCCGACCTGGCGCAGACCGCCCTGGTGCTGCCCGACACACCGCAGGCCGCCGAGGTGCAGGCCGCGCTGGCGGCGCTGGGCCAGATGGGGGCGGTCACCGGTGCCGCGGCCACGCGGCTGACGGTGCTGCCGGCCAGCCAGGTGAAACAGGCGGGCGACCGCGACCTGCTGGTGGTGGC
>JBASTF010000029.1:0-3035 GCA_049274755.1 Rubrivivax sp.
GGCCAGCCCGGCGCCGGCGAGGACCAGGCGGCGCCTGTTCTGTGATTGCATGGTTGTCTCCTCGTCGTGTTGTGTTTCAGCGTCGGCGCTGCTTGTGCACCTCGACGCGGCCGGCGTCGGCATCGACGACCACCCAGTCGCCGGTGGCGATGCACTGCAGCGGATCATGGTCGAACTCGGTCAGCGCCGGCGCGCGTGTGACCACGGCGCCGAGCGCGATCTTCGTCGTCATCTCGTTGAACAGCATCGCTGCCGGCGCCACGCCCAGCGAGCGTGTCAGATGGAAGGCGTTCGACCATCCGGACGAGCCCTTGGCCCCCGGGAACACCAGCACCTTGCCGGCAAAGCTGACGCCGCGCAGCTCGTGCCGCGTCTCGACGATGGTGCCGGTGCGTGAGTCGATACCGCCCCAGCCCGAGATGCGGTCGCGCGTGACCAACGCCTCGCCCTCGCTGCGCCCGGGCACGACGCAGCGGCCGCGCAAGACGAGAACGGTCGGTGCCTCGTTCATGCGTAGCGCCCCTGCCAGCGCCCGCTGCACGCGGCGGCGATGCACTCGGCCGTGCTGCCGAACCAGGCCTGGATGCCAAGGATCGCCGGCAGGTAGTGCGCCTGCTTGGCGGAATCGAGCGCGACGACGCGTGTGCCCTTGGGCGCGGCGCGGCTCATCGCCGAACAGCTGTCGGTCATCAGCCGGCCGCCGGCCGCTTCGATGATGCGCGTGTGGCCGCGTTCGTCGGCCAGCGCCTTGATCGCACGCGGCGTGAAGATCCACAGTTCGCAGTTCGCGCTGACGCTGCGCCCTTCGAGCAGCCGCGCGGCGTCGGCGATCTGCTCGATCGTGTAGTGCGGGCAGCCGAGCATCACGTAGTCGACCTGCGTGTCGCGGCCGGTGCCGTTGATCTTCTCGTAGGTCGCGCGGCGTTCGGCCTCGCCGAAGACCCGCGTCTCCACCACGCTGCGGCCGCCGAACGCCGCGGCCAGCGTCGGCGCCTCGGGCGTGATGCCGACCAGGTGGTACAGCTCGACGCCGCCCGACGACGACGCCGCGGCGCCGAAGTGCTTCAGCCGCGCCAGGTCGGGCGCAGCGCGCACACCGTCGACGACGGGCACCCGCTCCTGCACCCAATCGCCGAGCCAGTAACCGAGCAGGCCCCAGTCGGCCGTGCTCTCGATGTCGACCTCCAGCCGCACGTGGTGCGTGCCGCGGCGCTGCGCGGGAACGTGCAAGCCCCAGTACGGGATGCGCCCGGTCAGCATCGCGGCGCCGACGCTTTCGCGCCCTTCGGCGTTGGTGCGCGCGCCGAGCACCGAGTTGCAGTAGATCACCGCCGACGATTCCATCCATGCGCAGTGTTCGTCGCGCTTCGGCACGTTGCCCACCTGGTAGGGCGTGCAGGTGTTGGTCGGCTGGATGCCGAGGCCGGTGATGAAGGCCTCGCCCTGGCGGTAGAAGTGCACCGTGGCCTCGTCGACGCCCATGCGCTCGGGTTCGTCGGGCGCGAAACCGAGCTGGGTGTGCGTCGAGAACGTGCGCACCGGCGGGATGGTCACCACGTCGTCGCTGTCGAGGCTGAACTCGGAGAACACCGCGTCCATGCCGCCCTTGCGGCGCGCGAAGTCGCGCATGAACGGCGTCGTCGCGCTGACCGAGGCGACAACGTTGTTCGTTTCGACCAGGCGCTCGGCGCCGAGTGCGCGGCCGTAGCGCAGCAGCAGGTCCATCGCGCGCGCAACGGCCGGGCCGTCGCGGCCATCGGCCATCGCACGTTCGTCGCCGGTCAGGTGCATCGCCGTCAGGCCGGGGCCAGCGCCGTCTCGGTCTGGCGCAGGTAAACCCCTTGCGCCAGCAGCGCACGCTGCACACGGCCGATGTCCACCGCACGCGGCTGCACGCCCTGCGCCACCGCCACAGCGGCGGCCACGCCGGCGGCCTGGCCGGTGATCCAGCACTGCGGGATCTCGCGCATGAAGCCGTGCGAGTTCTTGTCGCAGCTGATGTGGCGGCCGCAGGCCAGCAGCCCGTCGAGCTTCTCGGGCAGCAGCGCGCCGTAGGGGATCGAGATGTTCGGGAACTTCGGTGAGACGGCCGGCGTGACGCCGATCTCGTCGGGCAGCGCGGTGCCGTCCGGCCAGCGGCTGCGCAGCACCGAGTCGACGCCCTTCAAGCGCCGCGCATGGCGCACGCCGATCTGCGGCGCCGACAGCATCATGTAGGCGTTTTCGAAGCCCGGCGCGTTGGCCTTGTAGTAGGCCAGGTGCCGTTCCATCGCGCGGTGCGAACGCACCTCGACCTCGGTCAGGTCGTCGACGTCCAGCGCCGAGTAGCCGGTCTGGCGCGGCCCCATGAACAGCGCGACGTCGTTGCGCCAGCTGACGAACGGCCGCTCGAACAGGCCACAGGTTTCGCGGCCGCGCGCCATGAAGGCCGAAAACGCCTCGGGCTGGCCGGCCTTGAAGGCGATCCAGCGTGTCATGTCGACACCGGCGAACAACCACGCGGTGTTCATGCAGTGGTGCACGTCGGCCTCTTCGATGTCGTTGTCGAAGGCCGCGCCGGCACGCGCGAACAGGTCGCCGTCGCCGGTGGCGTCGACCACCACCTTCGCGGTGATCGCCATGCGCCCTTCCTTGCTCTCGAACGCGACGCCGGTCACCGCGCCACCGTCGACCAGCGGCTGCGCCGCCCAGGCGTGGTACGCGAGCTTCACGCCGCGTTCGAGCACGATCTGCTGGCTCAGCAGTTTCAGCCGTTCGGGGTCGATCGTCGGGCTCCAGGTGACGATGCCGTGGTACGCCGCCGTGCGCTGCGACCAGTGTGCAGCCTTGGCCGCATCGGTCGAGCCCCAGTCGCTGCGCTCCGGCCCGGCGATGGCATCGGGCGGCAGGCGGTCCATCAGCTCTTCGGCAAAACCGCGGATCACGAGCTGGCCCTGCCAATCGCTCATGCGGTCGATCCAGATCACGAGCCCGCCGGTCGACAGCCCGCCGAGATGGTTGTAGCGCTCCAGCAGCGCGACGCTCGCGCCTTCGCG
>JBASTF010000030.1:0-1992 GCA_049274755.1 Rubrivivax sp.
CAGCGGTGCCAGCCTGGGCGCCAGCGCGGCCAGCGCATCGGGACGCTGGCCGCTCAGTTCGGCCAGCGCATTGCGTGTGCGCTGCAGGCTGTCGTCCAGCGCCTCGATCTCGACACGCGACTGCGCAATCAGCCCTTCGGCCTGGCGGCGTTCGACCTGGGTGTCCAGGCCGGCAGCCACACGCTGCCGCACCAGGGCCAGCACCTGTTCCCGCTGGGCCAGCGACTGCTGGGCCACGCCACGCTGCTCGACCAGGCGCGCCAGGTTCACATAGCCGGCGACGACGTTGCCGGCCAGCAGCACACGCGCGGCCTGGGTCTCGGCTTCGGCCGCACGCAGCTGGCCGATGGCCGCGGCCAGCGTGGCACGCTGGCGGCCGAACAGGTCCAGCTCCCAGCTGGCGCCGATCTGCGCGCTGTTGTTCCACGCGGTGCTGCCGGCCAGCGGCTTGGGCACGAGGCCGTTTTCGGTGAAACGCTGGTCGGTCAGGTCCACCGAGCCGTTGACCTGGGGCTGGCGCGCGGCTTCGGCAACACCCACCGCCGCCTGCGCCTGGCGCAGCCGTGCCTGGGCTTGCTGCAGGCCGGGCTGGCCGGCCAGTGCACGTTCGACCAGGTTGTCCAGCGTGCTGTCGCCATGGCCCTGCCACCAGCGTTCGACGGGCCAGGGTGTGGCTGCCGCCGAGGCTGTGGCGACCGGGGCGGTCTGCAGCCGGGCCGTGCTGTGCACGTCGCCGGGGCTGGCGCAGCCACCCAGCACCAGCAGGGCGCCGGACAGCAGCGCGGCCAAGGTCGTCAATGCCGTCAGCGAGGCGCCGCCGGCAGCTTCATGGGCTGTGTTGTCGTGGTTCATGGTTGTTGTTGTTGCTCCGTCGCGTCGCCCTGCAAAGCCAGGCCGTTGGCCAGCATGCGTTCGAGCAGCTTGCGCAGTTGCTTCCATTCGGCGTCGCTGAAACCTTTCAGAAAGTCGTTGTTCACCGCGGCCAGCACATAGGGCACCTCGACGGTGGCGGCTTCGCCGGCGGCGGTGAGGCGCAAGTGCACGACACGGCGGTCGGACTCGCTGCGCACACGTTCCACCAGGCCCTTGGCCTCCAGCCGGTCGACCAGCCGCGTGATGGCGCCGGCATCCATGTCCATGCGCCGCGCCAGTTCGATGGCCGTCGTCGCCAGGCCGGTCTTCAGCATCAGCAGCGGCTTCCACTGCGCGTCGGTCAGGCCGTGCGCCGTCATGCGCTGCTCGACCTCGCGGCGCATCTGCGTCATCAGGTTGACCATCAGGTGGCCGACGCTTTGGGTGACCTCGTAGTTCGCGCCGTCGTACAGCGGGCAGGGGCGAACGGAAGACATGGTGGGCCTTGGAAGATTGCTTCAGCAGTATTTGCTTAGGCAAATTTTGCCAAGACAATGGTTCCCGACCTGACGACAGGGACTTGGCGCGCGACAATCGCCGCCCCGGCACCGCGTAGCGAGGCGCAGACGATGATCCAAGGCATGAACCACTTCACGATCACGGCCGAAGACCGCGTGAAGACACTGGACTACTACTGCGGCCTGCTGGGCCTGCAGGAAGGCCACCGCCCCGACCTCGGTTTCCCCGGCGCCTGGCTGTATGCCGACGGCAGCCCGCAGGCTGTGCTGCACATCTACTGGGACCGCCCCATGCCGAGCCAGCGCACCGGCGTCATCGACCACCTGGCCTTCACGGCCCAGGGGCTGAAGGCGGTGAAGGCGCGCTTCGACGCTGCCGGCCTGAAGTACGACCTGCGCCAGCAGCGCGACTCGGGCACCTGGCAGCTGTTCAGCCACGACCCCAACGGCGCCAAGGTCGAACTCGATTTCGACGCCAGCGAAACCTTATGAGGCCACTTGATTAGTGACGAACCTCAGTGGGCTCACCTGGTGAGCCACCGAGGGCTGAGGATGAGTTCACCGCCACAGGAGGTGAACCATGACGACGAACCGAGTGCAGTTCCAACCTGGACTTTCGATG
>JBASTF010000031.1:0-5366 GCA_049274755.1 Rubrivivax sp.
GGCCGCCACCGGAAGCGGCAAGACCGCGGCGTTTGCGCTGGCGCTGCTGGCCCGCCTGGATGCGCGCCGCCCCGACACCCAGGCGCTGGTGCTGTGCCCGACACGCGAGCTGGCCGAGCAGGTGACGGGCGAGATCCGCCGCCTGGCCCGTGCCGAAGACAACGTGAAGGCGCTGACGCTGTGCGGTGGCACGCCGGTCCGGCCGCAGCTCGACAGCCTGGTCCATGGTGCCCACATCGTCGTCGGCACGCCGGGGCGCATCGTCGACCACCTGGGCCGCGGCAGCCTGCAGCTGCAGGCGCTGAACACCCTGGTGCTGGACGAGGCCGACCGCATGCTCGACATGGGCTTCGTCGACGACATCGCGCAGATCGCAGCGCTGTGCCCGCCGCAGCGTCAGACCCTGCTGTTTTCCGCCACCTACCCCGAGGGCGTGGCGCAGATCGGCCGCCGTTTCCTGCGTGAGCCGCAGAGCGTGCAGCTGGCGGCCCAGCCGGCGGCCGGCAAGATCCGCCAGCGCTTCTACGAAGTCCGTGAAGACCAGCGCCTGCATGCCGTGGGGCAGTTGCTGGACCACCACCGGCCCGAGCGCACGCTGGCCTTCTGCAACACCAAGCAGCAATGCCGCGACCTGGTGGACGTGCTGCGTGCCCAGGGCATCGCGGCGCTGGCGCTGCACGGCGACCTGGAGCAGCGTGAACGCGACCAGGTGCTGGTGCAGTTCAGCAACCGCAGCTGCCCGGTGCTGGTGGCCACCGATGTCGCCGCGCGTGGGCTGGACATCGTCGGCCTGGAAGCGGTGATCAATGTCGACATCACGCCCGATGCCGAACAGCATGTGCACCGCATCGGCCGCACCGGCCGTGCCGATGCCGAAGGCTGGGCCTTCAGCCTGGCCAGCCTGGACGAGATGGGCCGTGTCGGCCGCATCGAAGTGCTGCAGGGCCGTGCCAGCGAGTGGCATGCGCTGGCGGACCTGCAGGCCAGCGGTCAAGGCCCGCTGCAGGCACCGATGGTGACGCTGCAGATCCTGGGCGGGCGCAAGGAGAAGATCCGCCCCGGCGACGTGCTGGGGGCACTCACCGGCGAAGGCGGCCTGCCGGGCAGCGCCATCGGCAAGATCGCCGTCAACGAGTTTTCGACCTATGTCGCGGTGGCGCGCGACATCGGCGACCGTGCGCTGCGTGCGCTGAACGCCGGCAAGGTCAAGGGCAAGAAGGTGAAAGCGAGGTTCGTCGTCTAGGGCGCCAGCCGTTCACGCAGCCAGTGGCCGTCGGCCAGCCGGTAGCGCAGCCTGTCGTGCAGCCGGCTCTTGCGGCCCTGCCAGAACTCCCAGCCGTCCGGCACCAGCCTGTAGCCGCCCCAGTGCGGCGGCCGCGGCGGGCTCAGTGCATGGCGTGCCGCCACCTTGGCGGCATTGGCCACCAGCACGGCACGCGATTCGATGACCTGGCTTTGCGGCGAGGCCCAGGCACCGATGCGCGAGTCCAGCGGCCGGCTGGCGAAATAGGCATCGCTCTCGGCGTCGCCGGCCTTCTCGACACGGCCTTCGATGCGTACCACACGCTCGAGCTCGACCCAGTGGAACTGCAGCGCCGCCCAGGGGCTGTGCGCCAGCTCGCGGCCCTTGCGGCTCTCGTAGTTCGTGTACCAGACGATGCCGCGCGCGTCGTAGCCCTTGATCAGCACGATGCGTGTCGACGGCCGGCCGTCGGCACCGACGGTGGCCAGGGTCATCGCGTTGGGCTCGGGCAGCTGGCCCTGCAAGGCCTGCTGCATCCAGGTGTCGAATTGTTGCAGCGGGTCGGCGGCCGACGCGGCCTCGTCGAGTGCGTCGCGCTCGTAGCTTTTGCGGAGGTCGGCGATGTCCATAGTTTCGAGTATAGGAACGCACCCTAAGTGCTTCACCGTAAGTGAACGTCCCACTGGTTGCACTGCAGCATCGCCGCCATTCTTGCCCTGAAGGGAGTCCCGCAGTCCAGGGTGACAGAACAACAACGGCCATGAACATCCGCCCGACGATCGTCGTGCTGGCCGCCGGCCAGGGGCGCCGCTTCCTGGCAGCGCGCCACAAGCTCGAACAGCCGCTGGGCGCCAGCACGGTGCTGGGCTCGACGCTGGCCAATGCCATCCAGACCCGGTTGCCGGTGCTGGTGGTGACCACGGCCGCACTGGCGCCGCTGGTGACGGCCCAGGTGGCGCACCGCGACACCGTGGTCGTCAGCGACATCGACACCCGCCGCGGCATGGGCCATTCCATCGCCGCCGGCGTGCTCGAACGTGCGGGCTCGCCGGGCTGGCTGATCCTGCCCGGCGACATGCCGCTGGTGCGCCCGTCGACGCTGCTGGCCGTGGCCTCGCGGCTGGAGCAGAACCCGGTGGCCTATGCCCAGCACCGCGGCCGCCGCGGCCACCCGGTGGGTTTTTCGGCCGAACTGTATTCGGAACTCGTGGCACTCACCGGCGACGAAGGGGCGCGCCGGCTGATCGCACGTTACCCCGGTGTTGCGGCCGAGGTCGACGACCCCGGCGTGCTGGTCGACGTCGACACGGTGGCCGACCTCGACGCCCTGGGGTCGGCCAGCGCGGCGGCACAACCGGCAGCGCCCGACTGAGCATTCACTCGACCAGGCCGGCGCCGCTGGCCAACTGCATCAGGCGCTCGATCTCGCGGTCGTGCACCCCTTGCAGGCGCAGTGCACGGGCGGTGTCGGCCAGGTAGTCCATCGTGGTGCCGAACTTGCCGCGCGCGTGGCGCAGGATGTGCAGCATCTGTTCGTCGGGCAGCCGGCCCATGTAGCTTTCGCTGCGGCGGCTGAGCGTGAAGGTCAGGGCCTGCACCACGCCGTGGGATGTGCGGCAGGGCAGGAAACGCGGGTCGTAGACACCGGTGGGCATTTCGCGCGCCCACAGGCGTTCGAGTTCGGCATTGGCGGTTTCGCGCCGCAGCCGGTAGACCACGCCGCGGCAGGCGCCGCCCGGCAGCAGCGCAAACACCAGGCCCGGCTGTTGTGGCGTGCCGCGGTTCACCCGCGAGCGCATGCGCAGTGCACGGTGCCAGCCATGCACCAGGGCGCTGCGGTGTTCGGCGGCTTCGAATTCGGGGCGCCAGATCAGCGACGCGTAGCCGAACACCCACAGCTCGCGCTGGCCGCCCCATTCGGCACGCAGGCGCGCCAATTGCAAGGCAGGATCGCGCACGATGAGGCGCGGGTCGACGGAGTGCTGGGCCGGGGATGACATGGCGACGACGCCCCGATGTTATGCAAACTGCGGGCCCGCATCGATGTGCCTGATTTGACGATGTAACTTGGTTACTTGATAATCAATGTCATGGTTACATCGTCCTCTGGGGGTGCCATGAAACCGGCTCTGCTCGAGATCACACAACGCATCCGCGAGCGCAGCGTGGTGTTGCGCAGCGCCTACCTGGCGCAGGTGGACAGGCTGGCGGCGCGGCCGCGTGGCAGCGACCGCATGGGCTGCGCCAACGTCGCCCATGCCTTTGCCGCCTTGCCGGCGGCGGACAAGTTCAAGGTCGTGGCCGAGCGCGCACCGAACATCGGTGTCGTCAGCGCCTTCAACGACATGCTGTCGGCGCACCAGCCCTACGAGGGCTATCCGCAGCTGATCCGCGACGAAGCACGCCGCCATGGCGCCACGGCCCAGGTGGCCGGCGGTGTGCCGGCGATGTGCGACGGCGTCACCCAGGGCCTGCCCGGCATGGAGCTGAGCCTGTTTTCGCGCGACAGCATCGCGATGGGCACGGCCATCGCGCTCAGCCACGATGTCTTCGACGCGGCACTGCTGCTGGGCGTGTGCGACAAGATCGTGCCCGGGCTGCTGGTCGGTGCGCTGCACTTCGGCCATCTGCCCTGCGTCTTCGTGCCGGCCGGGCCCATGAGCACCGGCCTGGCGAACAAGGCCAAGGCCCAGGTGCGCGAGCAGTTCGCCCAGGGCCTGGTCGGCCGCGACAAGCTGCTGGAAGCCGAAAGCGCGGCCTACCACGGCCCCGGCACCTGCACCTTCTACGGCACGGCCAACAGCAACCAGATGCTGCTGGAAGCCATGGGCCTGCATGTGCCCGGCAGCGCGTTTGTGCACCCGCACGACGGCCTGCGCGAAGCGCTGACCCGCGAGGCCGTGTGCACGGTGCTGGGCATCACGGCACGCGGGCCGCGTTTCACGCCCATCGGCCGCCTGGTCGACGAGAAGGTCATCGTCAACGCGATGGTCGCGCTGCTGGCCACCGGTGGCAGCACCAACCACTTGATCCACTGGGTGGCGGTGGCGCGCGCCGCCGGCATCCTGATCGACTGGACCGACTTCGCCGACCTCTCGGCCGCGGTGCCGCTGCTGGCCCGTGTCTACCCGAACGGCAGTGCCGACGTGAACCAGTTCCAGGCCGCAGGCGGCCCGGGCTTCGTGCTGCGGGAACTGATGGACGGCGGCTGCCTGCACAGCGATGTGGCCACCGTCAGCGAAGGTGGGCTGCGCGCCTATGCCGACGTGCCGACGCTGGATGGCCAGACGCTGCGCTGGCGCAGCCTGCCGGCGGCACCCGGCGACGACAGCATCGTGCGGCCGTTGGCCACACCGTTTTCCGACAGCGGCGGCCTGAGGCTGCTGACCGGCAACCTCGGCCGCGCCGTCATCAAGACCTCGGCCGTGCCCGAGGACCGGCACATCGTCGAAGCCCCGGCCCGCGTGTTCCACAGCCAGGAAGCGCTGCTGGCCGCGTTTGCCGCCGGCGAACTGGAGCGCGACCTCGTTGCCGTCGTGCGTTTCCAAGGCCCGCAGGCCAATGGCATGCCCGAACTGCACAAGCTGACGCCGCCGCTGGCCGTGCTGCAGAACAAGGGTTTCCGAGTCGCCCTGGTCACCGATGGCCGCATGAGCGGTGCTTCGGGCAAGGTACCGGCCGCCATCCACGTCAGCCCCGAGGCCTTGTGCGGCGGCGCGCTGGCCAAGGTGCGGGACGGTGACCTGCTGCGGCTGGATGCGGTGGCCGGCACGCTGCAGGCGCTGGTCGATGCCGCCGAGTGGGCCGCACGCAGCCCAGCGACAATCGGCGCCGAGCAGCAGGCCGCCAATGGCAGCGGCCTGGGGCGTGAACTCTTCGCCGGCTTCCGGCGCAATGTGCGGAGCGCCGAAGAAGGCGCGGTGACATGGTGATGAACCCGATCGAACTTGTGGCCTTCGGACCGGTGATCCCGGTCATCGTGATCCAGCGTGTCGAAGACGCCGTGCCGCTGGCCCGGGCCCTGGTGGCTGGCGGCGTGCGTGTGCTGGAGGTGACGCTGCGCACGCCGGTGGCGCTGCAGTGCATGCGCGAGATCGCCGCCGCCGTTCCCGAGGCCATCGTC